>DATKJS010000109.1:0-42460 GCA_035543515.1 Terriglobales bacterium
GGGATCGCTCAGCCGCGCGCCGGGCCGGGCGTGACGGCCTTGCCGGACGGGTGGACGAGCGCGGGCATCATCCGGAAATCCGGCCAGACGAAGTGTCTCGACGAGATCAGCCCGGCGCCCGCCCGGATGCTCTTCTCCACGGCCGCGGCCAGGAGCTGGATGGCGGGAACGCCAGGGCGGAGCCCCAGGCGGACCGCCGCCGGCCCGCTCGCCGTCCCGGCCACCGGCCGGCCCGGCGTCCCCGGCCTCGATGCCTTATTTTCTTTGACCCTGTTCATTACGGTTTCCCTTATCGGCCGTTCCCCCGGCCGCTGTCGTCTTTCGCTCTCACCTATTACTACGTCCCGGGCCGCCCAAATGTTGCATCCCGGCCCCGCGCTTCCGTCCCCCGCCGCCACCCCGGACGCTTTCGGCGGGAATCGCGCGGCGCTCCCCCGCCGCCTCCTGTCCCCTACATCCGCCAGAGGTAGCTGACCTTGAAGAAGAAGCCGCGCCGCATCTCGCGGAAGCGGTCCGTCGGCACGTACGCGCTCCCGTCCCACTCAGTCCGCTCGAGCGCCGACCCATAGCCGACGTAAAAGACCGTCCCGGGGATGTAGGTGAAGGAAACGAGCCCGTCGAGCGTCAGCCGCTTGTAATAGAGGTTGTACTCGACGATGCCGCGGAAGAAGAGGTACTTGTTGAGCTGGAACGTGTTCCGGTCGCGGAGGATGGTGTAGGCGTAGACCTTCGTCCGGTCCGCCGTCCGGTAGAAGTCGCTGTAGGTCAGGTCGAGCAGGAAATTCAGCTTGTCGGCCGGCTGGTAGAGGACCTCGGCGAAGGACGAGGTGCCGTACCCCTGGTAGGGCGCGGCCGGGTCGTAGTAGGCCTTCCCCCAGCGCCGGACCTGGCCGTAGATGTTGACCTGCTTCGTGAGCTGGCTTTGGATGCGGAAGCCCACGCCGCTCTCGTCGAACCTCTGCCCGGCGAAGACCTCGTTGGCGACGATGCCCTCGAACCGGACCTGCGTGTTCCGCGGCAGGTAGAAGCGCACGACAAAGAAGTTCATCGTCTCCCACGTGTGGTAGAACATGTCGTAGATATGGTAGCTCCACCAGAAGGGCTCGATCTTCTGGATGAATCGCGATTTCGGATAGATCTGGTACATGGAGAAGGCAAAGATCCGCCGTATCCCCGTCCGGGTCAGGAAGCCGGTATCGACCTGGAAATCCTTGGAGACCTGTTCGTAGCCGAGGTTGACGAGCCATTTCCGGGTCGAGTATTCGTAAAGGGCCGCGGTGTCGTAGTCCGTTTTCACGCCCTGGTCGAGGCCCGCGGGGTCGGGCTTGCGGGTCATGGCCCCGAAAGCGTGGAACGACAGCACGGAGACGTCGCTCAGCCGGAAGCGCCCGTCGAAGCCGCCGACCCGATTGAACCAGTATCCGGACTCGCGCCCCGTGTAGAACCCGCCGATGTAGCTGTCCTGGCTCAGCGTATGTTTGTAGCGGGCGACGGTGAAATCCGGATGGACGTCGAGCGAGTCGCCGGGCAGGTTGTCCCTGGCGTAGAGCGCGGCCAGCGTGTCCTTGCGGCCGAGCTTGCCTGTCAGCCGAAAGCCGTAGTCCGGAGAGATGATGGTCCGCGTGTAGACGAGGGCTTGGAGGGGAGAGTCCTCCATCATGGCCGCGAACTGCCAGAGGTCCTGGCCCTCGAGGAAGAACGGGCGCTTCTCCTGGTAGTAGTTGGCGTAGCGGAGGTTGATGTCGACCTGCCCGGCGTCGGCCTCGACCTGGCTAAAGTCGGGGTTCCAGGCGCCGTCGAAGACGAGGTCGGATGTGACGCCGACCTTGGCCGTCAGGCTGGGGACGTCGGTGAGCTTCGTCTTGTCGGTCGTGACCATCCGGCCGTCCTCGGCATCCTGGACATTCCGGAAGGTCGCGGCCGGCAGGATCTCGATGAGCCTCCTGTAGTGAAGCCCCGAGAGCTCGACGGGCCGGCATTGGCCCAGGATGCTCCCGCTGTACGGGTTGATCGGCGGCGAGGTCGCATTTTCGGAGGTCCGGATGGTGAAGCGGAGGAACACGGCCCGCATCGTCAGGTTCTTCTTGTTCGGGAAGCGGAGGCTCTTGAGAGGGACGCGGGCCTCGACGCTCCAGCCCTTGTCGTCGATCCGGCCCTTGCTGTACCAGACCATGTCGAAGCCGGTATCGAGGTTCCCCTGGACGTTGATCATGCCGTCTTCCTGGATGCCCTGGGCGTTGAGCATGAAAGCGAAGCCGGACTGCTGGTCGTTGAAGGTGTCGAGGATGAGGCCGACGATATCGTCCGTGTCGATGCCGTCGCGCTTGCTGACGGCGGCCTTGACCTTGTCCGGCTCCGTGTCGAACGCGCGGACGGCGAAGTAGAGGTTGTCGGCGTCGTAGGTCAGGTAGGCCACGGTCCGCTGGGTCGGGTCCTTGTCCATGTCCGGCTTGTAGGTCTTCCAGTCCTCGAACTTGACGGCGGCCGCCCAGGCCGGGTCGTCGAGGACGCCGTCGATGACGGGCGGGACGTCGGCGCGGACGAGCGTCGTCGTCGGCAGGCCGCCGAGGGCGTGCCGGCCGGCCGGCGCGGCCGGGCGGCCGGACGCGGCCGGGGCCCCGACGAAAACGGCGAGGGCCATGGCGGAGGCGGCGAGCGCGGCCTGCCTGGCGGAAGCGGACAAGGATCTCACCTGGGCCTCTCTTTCTCTCCTCTCAATACGCAGGGCGCGGACGAAAGGTTCCCCCGGGCTTGCCGGGGGCCGCGATTTTGGCTATCATGCGGGAAACGCCATGGGCGCCGTTCCCCGGGACTTCTACGAGATCCAGAAGGAGCAGCGGGCGAAGAGCCTGACGCTCGTCCTCGCCGTCATCGCCTTCCACTTCGTCGCCATCGGGCTCGTGGCCCTGGCCGCGGTCCTGACCGTGGGCGTTTTTTCCGGCGGCGGCTTCCTCGCGTCATCGAGATTCTGGGGGCGGTTCCTCCTCTTCGTCCTGGCCGCGGCCACGGTCGCCGGCGTCCTCCATTTCCTCGACGCCGCGCGGAACGGACCGCGCTACATCCTCAAGCGGCTCCAGGCGGCCGCGCCCGACCCCGGGGACCGCTACCACAGGCAGTTCCTCGATACCCTCGACGAGATGCGCATCGCGGCCGGCCTGCCGCGCGTCAACGGCTACGTCCTGCCGACGTTCGCCGTCAATTCCATGGCCCTGATCGAGGACGGCGGGACGCCGGCCGTGGCCATGACCGAGGGACTGCTGGCCGGGGGGGCGCGCGACGAGCTCCAGGCCGCGGCGGCCCACGAGCTGGCCCACATCGCCCGCGGCGACGCCGTCTACCTGACCCTCGTCTGCTCGCTGGCCAATGTCTTCGAGCGGCTCCGCGAAGGCCTGGAGCCCGAGGCCGGCGAGGACGGGGCGGGCGGCCGGGGGGCGGACCGGGCGGCGGGGGCCTCGGCCTTTCCCCTCTACGCGGCCGTGTCCCTTTCGGCCCTCGTCATGCGGCTCCTGAGCACGCTCGTCAGCCGCGAGCGGGAGCTCCTGGCGGACGCGGCCGCGGTCGAGCTCTGCCGGTCCCCGGACGCCCTGGGCAGGGTCATCGTCCGGGCGCAGGCCAAGAACGCCTTCATCGGCGACTTCTCGGCCGCCTACGCTCCCCTCTTCATCGTGCCGCCGGACGCCCGCGACGTCCCCGACACGCTCGCCGGCCGGGTCTTCAACTCCCATCCTCCGTTCATGAAGCGGCTGGGGATCCTGGCCGCCATGGCCCACAAGGAGCCGCGCGACATCATCGAGGAGGTCCGCGAGAGCGAGGTCCGTCGCGGCCAGGCCCGGGTCGTCGTGCGCCCGTTCGAGGAGAGCCGGGAGGGCCGGATGGAGCTTTTTCCCGGCCTCGGAAGCGCGGCGGATGCGGCCGGCGCGGCCCCCGCCGAGCGCGACGGAGGGAACCTCTGCCCGCGCTGCAGGGTTCCTCTCGCCGAAACCTTCTATGAGGGCGTGCCGGTCGGCGTTTGCCCGAAGTGCGGGGGAAAGCTGGTCCCGGCGGCCGGCGTCGACCGGATCGTCGCCCGGCGCGAGGTCGCCTTCTCCGAGGACCTGGTGGCCAAGGCGCGCGCCTTCCGGGAAAAGGCCACCCGGAACCCCCTCCGGCGCCAGAGGGCCGAGGCCGCGGCGGGGGACGGGCCGGGCTGCCCGGCCTGCGGCGCCCGGATGGCGCCGCGGCCGTACAACTATCAGTATTTCGTCCCGGTCGAGAAGTGCTTCGGCTGTTCGAAGGTTTGGTTCGACGCCGACGGGCTCGAGATCCTCCAGATCCTCATCGAGGAGAGCGGGCACTGACCCGGCCCGGCCGGGCCCGCCCTCTCCGCCTCATTCGAAGACCTTTTCCAGGGCCCGGTATTTCGCGTGGACGCCGTTGACCGCTGCCTCCAAGGCCGCGGGAGCGGCCGACGGGGCGATCCGCTCGAGCTCGGCCGCTGCGGCGAGAAGGCCGGCCGAGGCCGCCTTGAAGGCCTCGGCCCGCGCCTCCAGCCGCTTGGGCAGCCGGGCCTTGGTCACGGCCTCGGCCTGCGCCTTCAGCGCGGGCGCGGCCTTGCGGACGTCGTCCCACTTCTTCCCGGGGAGATACCGGTGGTAGACGACATAAAGGTCCTTGTGGAACGCCTCCATCTCCGGAAGGACCGGGCGGATGACCCGGACGAGCATTTCATAGCGCATGTGGAGCGCCTCGGCCGCGTCGAGCAGGGCCTGGCCGTTCGAGCCGGCCGCGGCGGCGTCGTAAGCCTCGACGGCGGCCTTGAACTTGGCCACGCCGGCCTTCCAGGCAGCGTCCTTCTCGCGCAGGATGCCGGGGAGCTTGGCGGCGTAGATCTTGGCGGCGAGCTCGTTGACCTGGGGGACGTAGCCCTTCAGCGCAGCCAGGTCTTTCTCCGGGTAGGCGGTATGCCAGATCGGGTAGATGACCTCATGGAAGGCCTCGAGCTCGGGGACGGCGCTCTGCGTCTCGGGGTCGGCCGCCTTCTCCTGGGCGAAGAGGCCCGCGACGGCGAGGGCCGCGACGAGGACGATGAGGACCGGCGTGCGTTTGGTCATGGCAAAAGAACCTCCGAAGATGTTTAGACCGGGGCCTCCCCGGGCAGAGCATTTTTATCATAAACCCGCAGCCTTCCGCCACGCCGCCAACGCCGGACATGGAGGGGCGGCGATAGAGGCCCCCCGTTTGGAGGGGGACCCGCCCCGTTCCGCCACGGAACGGGACGGGGGAACCGGGACAGGTTCCCGGGGCCGGGGGATAAGGGCGGCCTCTATCGCCGCCCCGACTTCGCTCAGATCTTGAAGGCGCCCGTGTCGACCCATTCCTTCTTGAGGACCGACCAGAAATCCTCCGCCAGGCCCCCGAGCAGGTAATCGTAGGGCAGCCAGCCGTAGCCCTTCTCGCCCCAGCCCGCGCCCCACGAATTCCGGATGAGCAGGGCGCCCTTGGTCTCGCCGCCGGCACGGTTGCGGATGGCCATCTTGTCGTCATAGCCCATGGCCACGACGGCGTGGCCGCCCTCGATCTTCTCCCGGGCCGAGGGAAAAGGGATGCGGCCCGTTGCCGCCGCCTGCTCGACCGAGCTGTAGACCGTGAAGCCGAACATGGCCGGGTGCCCGGCGGCGAGATAGGTCTTGAGCCGCGCCAGGACGGCCGGGCGCGCCGAGCGCGGCGGGTCGTGCCGGAAATAGAGGATCGTCTTGTAGTTCTGGGCGAAGGCGTAGCAGAAAGCGGGCGGCTCCTTGTCGAAGCCCTGCTCGTCGTCGGTGTAGGGCCAGTATTCCTCGGGCGGGACGCCGAAGAGGACCATGGCCCCCATCGTCAGGCGGAGGTAGCCGCCCGTGTCGCCCTTCATCTTCATCAGGTTGCGGGTGACTTTATAAAGGAAGAGACGCGCGGTCTCGATGTGGCGGCCGAACGATTTCCGTTCGTAGTACTCGATGACGCCCGCCCCGGCGTGGGCCGTGCACGACCCGAGCGCGCCCTGGTCCTCGACGGCCGAGGCCCATTCCCGGAGGTCCACGGCGGCCGGCGCCGCGGCCGTCTTCCGCCCGCCGGCGCTCGACCGCGCTCCCAGTCCGGTCGGCGCGAGCATGTCCCTGATGTCCTTCGTCTCCTCGGTGTAGTCCCGGAAATCGGGATAGTCCGGGATCCAGCCGAAGCCTTTTTTAGACAGTCCCGTCATCTTCGACTCCTCCCTGAGTTTGGTTCCGGGCACATTCTACTCGATAAGTCGCCCGGCGGGCAACGAGGCTTTGAATGAAAGAGGGGACCGTCCCCGAAAGTGGTACAGCCCCTCTTCTCCGAAGCCCCGGCGCAGGGAGCCGGCCGGCGGTGGTGTCGAGGCCGCCCGAAAGCCCCTGCTTGGAAGGGGGCCCGTGCCGTTCCGTCGCGGGACGGTACGGGGGAACCGGGACAGGTTCCCGGGTCGGGGGATGGGGACGGCCTTGGCGCCGCCGCGCCCGGTGAAGCGCCGGGCCGGGTCCCTTCCGACCTTGGATGGGCCTCGGGACTAGGCGAAAAAAACCCCGCCGAAGGCCTGATGAGAGCGCCTCCTCGCGTGCCGGGGGGGAATATCCTCCTCGAAATCACCTTAAGGGGTGATTGACCGGTCCTGGGGGTGATGAAAAATAGACGGCGAAAGGACGCCATCGAGGCCTGAGAGACGGGCATGAAGAAGATCCTCGTCATCGATTACGACCAGAGCTCGCTGCAGAACCTCCAAAAGGTCCTGACCCAGGAGGGCTTCGAGGTCGTCCTGGCCGGCGACGGCCAGGCCGGCTGGGAGAAGTTCCAGAGCGAAAAGCCGGACCTCGTGCTGATGGAGGCGATGCTCTCGAAGATCCACGGTTTCGAGCTCTGCGACCGGATCACCAAGGACCCCGTCAGCAGGACGCCGGTCTTCATCATGACCGGGGTCTACAAGGACCGCGTCTACCGGACGGAAGCCCTCCGGACCTACGGCGCCTCGGAATACTTCGAAAAGCCCCTGGACATGCCCAAGTTCATGGCCTCGATCCACGGCCTGCTGACCGTGCCCGACATCAAGCCTGGCCCCGAGGCCGAGCCGACGAACGGACGCGAGCCCGTGCCGGCTGTCAAGCCCGCCCCCGAAGCGCCCCGCCGGGCCGAGCCCTCGGCCGAGCCCAAGCCTCCGAAGCCGGAGCCGCCGAGGCCCCGGGTCGCGGCCGAAGGCAACGGCGGCGGCGTCGGAGGCCTCAATCTGGAGACCATCCTCAACGTCCACCCCCAGCCGAAGGCCAAGCCCGCCGCCGACGCCAAGGCCCGCAAGGACGAGGAGCTCCGCCTCGAGGCGCTCCTCAACGACATCGCCGCCGCGGCGGAGGAGCGCCACCGGCCCGAGCCGCCGAAGAGCGTCAGGCCCGTCCCGACGCCCCTGAAGGAAACCGAAGCGAAACCCCAAGAGCACGCCCGGAAGGACCACGAAGCCGAGGACATCGACAAGCTCCTGAAGACGACGCTGGCCGACTTCGGCCTTGAGGGCGAGAAAAAGAGGCCGATCCATCCGGCCCCCGCGCCCGCCCCGGCGCCGAGGCCGGCGCCGGCGCCCGAGAGGCCCAGGCAGGCCTCCCCCGTCCCGCCGCCGGCGCCGCGGGTCCAGGCGAAGCCGGTCCCGCCGCCGGCGCCGCCGGCGCCTGCCGCGGTCGCCGCGCCGCCCCCGGCCGCCCCGGAGAAGGCCAAGGTCGTGGCGCCGCCTTCCCCGCCGCCCGCCGTGCAGGAAAAGGCCAAGCCGGCGGTCCCGCCCTCGCCGCCCCCGGCCGTGGCCGAGAAGCCGAAGCAGGCGCAGCCTACCCCGAAGCCGGTCGCGCCTCCCGCCAAGCCCAGGCCCGAGCCGAAGCCCGAGCCGGCCGCGGCCAAGGCGGAGCCGCGGCCGCGCGCCCATGAGGCCGAAGCCAAGAAATCCCCCGAAGGGCGGATCTTCAAGGACATCTACGAGGTCGAAAAAAAGAAATCGCCCGTGCCGTTCATCGCCGTCGGCGCGGGCGTTCTCGCCGTGGCCGCGGTGGCTTTCTTCCTGCTCCGGCCCAAGCACAACCCCAACCCTGCCGGCGCCGGGGCCACTGCCCCGACGACCCAGATGCAGTCGAGCGCGCCGGAGAAGGCGCCCGACACGACGCTCCCCTCTCTCTCCGAGGAGAAGCTCAAGGCCGTCAACGCGAAACCCAAGCCGACGCCCCAGGCGAACCGGCCGGTCGAGAGCCTGCCGGGCGCCGCCGAGGCCATTGCCCCGCCTACGATCGCCGACGTCTCTCGGCTGAACGCCAAGGCCTCTCCCGAGAAAAAGCCGGAGGCCAAGCCGGCCGAAACGAAACCGGCCGAAACCAAGCCGGCCGAGACGAAGGCCGCGGACGTCCTGCCCACGAATCCGCAGACGGCGGCCCAGGGCGGGGCCCAGCCGCCGACCGGCACGGAAACGGCGGCCCCCCAGGGGACGGCGGCCGGCGCCGCCGACGCGGGCGCCGCAGGGGTCCCGGCCGACAAAGCCAGCCCGGGGGACCTCGTCCCGCTAGCCTCGGTCGATGAGCCGCCGACGATCGTCAAGTCCGTCCAGCCCGTTTATCCCGCCCAGGCCGCGCGCTTCGGCAAGGCAGGGTCCGTGACGGTCAACGCCCTGATCAACGAGTCCGGCGCGGTCGCCGAGACCGGCATCCTCAAGGGCCTCAAGGACGACATGGGCATGGAAAAGGCCGCCATGGACGCGGTCAGGAAATGGAAGTTCCAGCCGGCCAAGAAGGACGGCGTGAACGTCAAGGTCTGGAAGCCGATCATCATCACGTTCCGGCCGGCCCAGGCCAGGACCCCCTGAGGGCGAGAAGGGTCATGAAACTCAACAAAAGGAGTCTCACATGGGTCTGAGCAAGGATCAGGAAGAGCTCTACAAGAGGACGATGGGAGAGGTTAAGCGGCAGCTCGACAACCTCGACGACGAGGTCGAGAAGGAGCTCCAGAAGGTCCGCAGGCGGCTGGCCGAGCTTCAGGAATCCAAGAAGTCGCTGAAGATGGTCTACGAAGGCACGGCCAAGCTGCTCGGGATCGAGGTCGAGTCCGAGGAGGACGACAACGCCGACGACACGGCCGCCGCGGCCAAGATGTGAGCGGGAGGCTCCCCAGCCTTCGGAGAGAGCCTCCGTGGTCTCCCCCTCCTGAAACGACCCTTCCCGCCCTCCCTTTCTGCCTTTCCCCGCGTTGACTCCCGGGGCGGCTTCTGCTATAAACTAAGGCCTCGATGTTCATCGTCATCGGCCTCGTCGTCGGCTTTGTCGCCGCCATCCCCCTGGGACCGGTCAACGTCTTCGTCGTTTCGCAGACCCTCAAGCGGGACCGTTTTCACGGCCTCTTGGCCGGGGTGACGGCGGCCGTCCTGGACATGATTTTCTGCTTGGTCGCCCTGATGGGCGTCCTGAGCCTCAGGATCAGCACGAAGTCGCCGCTGATGTCCCTGATGAAGGTCGTGGCCGGGTTCATCATCCTTCTCGTCAGCTACCGACTCATCCACGATTCCAAGAACCTCGAGATCCCTCAGGCGGGCGACAAGATCCCCTCGGCCGCGGCCCGTCCCATCCTGGGCGTCGTCCTCCTCTACGTGACCAACCCCTCCATCTACGTTTTCTGGCTCGCCGTTGCCGGCACCATGACCGCCCACAACCTCGTCCAGAGCCGCGGCTGGACGGCCGTGGCCTTCGCCGTCGCCTGCGGCCTGGGCTCATTTCTTTGGTACATGCTCCTCGTCGGGTTCGTGGCCGAGCGCCAGTCTAAGATCCGCCCGGAGACGTTCCGCAAGGTCCTGTACTACATGGGGCTGGCCCTGGCCGGCCTCGGCGTCTACACCATCGCCTCCAGCCTCTTCTGAGCCCCATGACCAAGCGTGAGCGGGTCGAGCGGACCCTCGCTTTCGGCGCCGCCGACCGCCCACCCTTCGTGCCGGCCGTCTACGAGCACAAGGCCGCCCTGGTCGGTCGGACGCCGTCCGAAGTGTGCCGCGACGCGGGGCTCGTCGAGGAGGCGTTGGCGCGCGAGTTCGAGACGTACGACCCGGACATCCTGACGGTCGGCCTCGATGTCTACAACGTAGAGGCCGAGACCCTCGGCTGCCGGGTCAGGTATTTCGAGGCGGGGAACGACGTCCCGTCGGTCGAGGCGCCGGTCGTCGGCGGGGCGGCGGACCTCCGGGGGCTCGGCGTCCCGGACCCGGGAAGCGACGGCCGGATGCCCCTGTTCGTCGGCGCGGCGCGGCGCTGCCGGGAGCGGATGGGGAGCGAGGTCTTCGTGCGGGGCGCCGTGACGGGGCCGTTCTCCCTGGCCGGGGCCCTGGCGGGGACGGAGCGATTGCTCGTTGCCACCGCGGACGACCCTGGCTTCGTCCGCTCTCTGCTCGAATTTTGCGGCCGGGTGGCCGTCGCCTATGGCCGGGCCTTCCTCGAGGCGGGCGCCGGGGTCGTCCTCTTCGATTCCAAGGCCTCGCCGGCCGCGGCCTCGCCGCGCGTCTTCCACGAGTTCGTCCTGCCGGTCTACCGGGACCTGGTCATGCCGGGCTTGGCGGCGGCGGGCGCGGACGACAGGCCCCTCATCATCGGAGGCGACACGACGCCGGTCCTCGAGGACCTGCTCCGGACGGGCGCGACCCAGCTCCTCTGCGACGCGGGCGCGGACCTCGAAGCCTTCAAGAAGCGGTGCCGGGAGGAGCGGCGGCCGTTCCGGGTGAGCGTCGACGCCCGGCTCGTCCACCGCGGGAGCGCCGCGGCGATCCGCGCCGAGGCGCGGCGGCTCCTCGACGCGGCCAGGGGCCAGCCGGGGCTCCTGTTCGGCTGCGGCGTCGTGGCCTATGACACGCCTGTCGAGAACGTTCTCGCCCTCAGAGAAGCCCTCGACGAATCATAAAGAGGGACAGTCCCCTCCGGCGGGGACAGTCCCTCTTGACAATTCCCATCTCGAAAACGCGGAGGGGTCGGCGCTCCGCTCGTTCCACTCCGACCGCCCGCGCGATGCCGCTCACGAGGACCATGGCCCTCCCCTGAATGCATCAGGCGAAATGAAGCTTGAGCTGGTCGACGCGCCGGCCGATATCGACGCGCCCCCGGCACTTGGCCCGGCACGAGTCGCAGGAGGCGCAGCGGTCGAGGCCTCGGCCGGCGGGTACGCCCTCGAGAGTCTCCTTCGCCTGGAAGACGTTCGGATAGCGGAGATAGCTGTGGGCCATCATCAGGGCCCGCGTGTCGACGCCGGCCGGGCATGTCCCCAGGCAGGCGCCGCAGCGGACGCAGGCGGCCATGGCCAGCTTGACCTTCCGGTCGGCCAGGAAGCGCTTCTCCTCCGGGGTGAAGGCTACGTCGCGGGCCACGGACATGTCCTCCTCGAGCTGGCTGAAGGTCGTGCATCCCGGCACGGCCGTGTGGATGAACTTGTGCTGGAGGACCCACTTGAGGACGGCGGTCTGGTGGACGGAGCCGCCATAGAAGGCCTGTGTTTCGGGCGGGACCATCTCTTTATACCAGGACTGCGTGCACTGGGTCTTCATGGCGATGAGGCCTAGGCCCTTGGCCGCCGCGTTCTCGAGCGAGCGGCGGAGGGCGGCATCGTCGGCCAGGGCATAGTTGAAGGCGACGAGGACGACCTCGTAGAAGCCGCCCCGCACCGCCTCGTCCAGACAGGGGCCCATGTTCTCGTGGGTCGAGAAACCGGCGAAGCGAACCTTCTTTTGGGACTTGAGCTCGGCCAGGGCCTCGGTGAACCCGGCCCGCGTCAGGTCCTCGACCCGGCTGACGTCGTGGATGTAGAGCATGTCGACATAGTCCGTGCGGAGGCGCCGTAGACTGCCCTCGAAGATCCGGATGAACGCGGCCTTGAGGTCCGCGGCCGAGGCCGAGGCCCGCATCGGGGGCGGGAGGGCGACCTTGGTGGCAATGACGGCCTTGTCGCGGGCCTTGAGCTCGTCGAGGACGCGGCCGACCATCTCCTCGTTCCGGCCGCGTTGATAACCCGCGGCGGTGTCGAAATGGCGAACCCCGAGCTCATAGGCCCGGCGGACGAGCTCGGGATTATCGGCGTTCATGACCCCCATGTTGACGACGGGCAGAATGCAGCCGGTCTTGCCGAGCGGCCGGGTGATGAGCGGCCCCCCCGCGGACGCGGCCGCGGCGGCCTGGGCCCGGAGCCCGCCGGCACGGCCGAGCCGACCGAGGGCGACCGCCGCCCCCGCGCCGGCCAGGGCCTTGGTAAAGAACTCTCTGCGGTCGAGCGTCTTCCGGGGGTTCGTCATAGGGCTGCTCTCCTCGCGCCCTATTTTACCCGAATCTCCCCCCCGGTCAACCGGGACAGATAAATACGGAGAGCGCAGGGGTGGATCCCGGAGGGAGGCATGGGCAGGCCGATCGGGCAAGGATGGAGGCAAGGGCCCCAGAGAGAGGATGGACGGGGACTAACGCAGGAGGCGCTGAGGCCGCCCGAAAGCCACCGTTTGGAGGCGGACCCGGCGGGATCTTCGATGGGGGAACCGGGACAGGTTCCGGGGCCGGGGGATGAGCGCGGCCTCGGCGCCTCCGCACGTAGGGGCTCGCCGGGCCAACCCGCGTCCGAACGAAGGGAACACCCCGAGCTCGACTTTCGCAGCCAGCGGTGAACTTTTCGGGAGCGTCCGCCGTATACTATCAGCGAGGAGAACGAACATGGCGAAATTCCTGCTTTGGCTGATCCTTCTCGTCATCTGCTGGCCCCTGGCGCTCCTGGCCCTCGTCCTCTACCCGATCGTCTGGCTCCTCCTCCTGCCCTTCCGCCTCCTCGGCATCACCGTCACCGGCTTCCTCGCCCTCTTCACCGCCCTCATCATGCTCCCGGCCAGGATCCTGCGCGGCCCCTCGCGCGCCTGACCGCTTCTCGCGTTTGACCGGGGCTTCCGGAAGCCCCTATAATACCCGTCTCGATGGAAGTCAAAGAACACTTCTATGCGGACGACCCCGCCCGCGGCCCGGCCGACGCCCGGACGACCCTCCCTGGCGTCGAGTACTTCTTCCTCGGCAACGGCCTCATCCAGGCCGCGTTCCAGGTCTGTGACGCCTCCGGCGCCGCCCCCGCCGGGCTGCTCATCATGGACCCCGAGCGCCTCGGCCCCAAGCGCCGCTCCCTGAGCTTCGACCCCTTGGCCGGGCTCGACCCGACGCTCGTCCGGGTCATCGAGGGGCGGACCGTCCATCAGGCCCGCGGCCCGACCCTCGTGGCCAGGCGGGTCGCGGAGAGGTCCGTGCCGTGGGTCGAGGCGAAATGGCGCGACGGGGACTTCGCGGTGACCGAGCTCCTCGGTTGCCCCGACCTCGACAGGGCCCGCCTCATCCGGCTCGTCAGGGTGGCGCACTCCGGGACGCGGAGGACCACGGCGCGCGTCCGGACCGGCATCGGCAGGCGGTCGGTCGAAAGGCGGCTCTCGTTCCACGGCGAAGAAACGAAAGCCGTCATCTTCGAATACCGGCTCGAGAGGTCCCGCGCCGCATCCTCGGTCCGGCTCTCGCTCGGCCGGACGCCGGCCGTCGACCCGGCCCAGGCAGGATACTGGGCCGCGACCGCCTCCGCCCGCTTTTCGGACCCGCTCCTCGACCGCTATTTCGCCGCGGCCAAGGCCGGGCTCCGGGCCGTGGTCGCCCGCTCCGGCCGCCTCGACGGCGGAGTCTGGCAGTACAACCTCGAATGGGTCAGGGACCAGGCCTTCATCGCCATGGCCCTGGCCATGTCCGGCCAGTTCGAGGCGGCCCGGACGATCCTCGATCGGCTCCTCCGCGAGTTCGTGAGCGCCGACGGCGCGACCATGGACTCGAGCCGGGTCCGCTCGTTCGAGGAGAGCGAGTTCGACCAGAACGGCGTCCTCCTCCTCGCCCTCGAATGCTACGCCGACTGGACGGGCGACACGGGCCTCCTCCGGCGCCACCGGGCCGCGATCGTCAAGCTCGCCGAGTTCCCTCTGCGGCGTTTTTTCCGCCATGAGCCCTCGGGCCTGCTCAGGAACCGCCGTGAGTTCTGGGAGCGCCACGCCGCCCACGGACTCCGCGAGGGCATGGAGCTCGCCCACCAGCTCTTCGTCTCCATGGGCCTCGACTCGGCCGCCCGGCTCGCCGTCCGCATGGCCGAAGGGCGCCGGGCACGGCGCTGGCGGACGGCGGCGGCCCGTCTCAAGCGCGCCGCTCTCGGGCCGGGGAGATACGCGCTCGTCGAGAACGGCCGCCTCGTCAAGCGGCGCGGCGCCGACGGCGCGGTCCAGGCGGACATCCGCCCGGCGGCGGACTCGGGACTGCCGGCCGCGGCGCCGCTCTTCGGGAAGGGACGGCACTTCCTCGACCCCGACACGTCCGCCGCCCTGCCCATCGCCTGGGAGTTCGTCGACCCCGCCGGCGCCGTGGCGCGCCGCACCCTGGCCGGGCTCGAGAGGCTCTGGGACCAGCGCTGGACGGGCGGCGGCTACGGCCGGTATCACGTCACGTCGGAGCCGGACTCGCCCGGGCCATGGCCCTTCCCTTCGCTCTTCGTCGCCCGCGCCTATTTCGAGGCGGGGAACGGCCGCAAGACGCGGCGCGTCCTCGACTGGCTCGACCGCGTCCCCGGCGGCAAGTCGGGCGGATGGTTCGAATTCTACGGCCCGCGGCCCGTCCCCCCCTACCCCCAGGTCGGCATCGTCCCCTGGGTCTGGGCCGAACTGTTGTTCCTTTTTGTCCATCACATGCTCGGCGTCCGGCCGGAGAGAGAGGGCCTCCGGCTGCGGCCGCGCCTGCTCTCCGGCCTGCCGTCCATGGACGCCTCGCTCCGGCTTCGCGGCGGCCGGGTCGAGCTCAGCGTCCTCCGCGCCCGCCGCGGCGGGCGCCCCGCCTTCGTCGTCGACGGCCGGAAGCTCCCTTACAGCAAATCCGGCATCGTGATACCCTATCCCATAGCCGGCAAGACCGTGAGGGTCGCGGCGGTTATACCGAAATGAGGTCGAAGTCGGGATATTCCCACCTAGTAGGAGCGGACGGGTGGCGCGGCCCCAGTCGCCGCCCGCCCGCAGCGGAGTTCCCGCTTACGCAGAATACGATGATAGAGTCTGCCGTAGCGCAGAGCCCGGCGAGAACCGAGGGGCACGCCACCATGAGGGAGCGGGCACTGGAACCGCCAACAGAGTGCGGGGAGAGCAGGCCGGGGCGAGGATGCAGGGGGACGTGGGCAGGTGGCGACAAGGCCGTCCGAGAGCCCCCGTTTGGAAGGGGACCCGTGCCGTGCCGTTCCGGAACGGTACGGCGCGGGGGAACCGGGACAGGTTCCCGGGGCCGGGGGATAAGGACGGCCTTGGCGCCGCCTCGTCTAGTGACGCGCCGGAACAGGACCGGCAGGGAGCGGAATCTCCGGAGCGGCCGTTAGAAGTCCGACGCAGAGACTTGAAGCCGGACTTCTGGGGAGTATCTGAATAAAGAACGGCTGTCCCTGTCGGTGACATAAAGGAGCTCAATTATGACCAGGACAAAGATCCACCTGATCTCTAACGCCCACCTCGACCCGGTCTGGCTCTGGGAATGGGAGGAGGGCGCCGGCGAGGCCCTGTCGACGTTCCGCCAGGCGGCTGAGTTCTGCGAGACGCGCAAGGGCTATGTCTTCTGCCACAACGAGGCCGTCCTCTATCGATGGGTCGAGGAATACGAGCCCGCCCTCTTCCGGCGCATCCGGCGGCTCGTGCGGGCCGGGAAATGGCACGTCATGGGCGGCTGGTACATCCAGCCCGACTGCAACATGCCGAGCGGCGAGTCCTTCGTCCGCCAGATCCTCCTCGGCAAGCGCTTCTTCCGGGAGAAGCTCGGCGTCGAGCCGCGCACGGCCGTCAACCTCGACCCCTTCGGCCACACTCGCGGGCTCGTCCAGATCCTGGCCAAGAGCGGCTACGAATCCTATCTCCTCTGCCGCCCGAGCGACGCCTGGTGCCCGCTCCCGAGAGACCAGTTCGTCTGGGTCGGGTACGACGGCTCGGAGGTCCTCGCCGACCGGGCCTCGGCCCACTATTGCTCGATCGGCGGCCGGGAGCGCCACCGCCTCGAGGAATGGCTGGCCAGGAACGCGGGCCAGGACCTCGTCATCCACCTCTGGGGGATCGGCAACCACGGCGGCGGGCCGTCGCGCCGGGACCTCGACGACCTCGACCGGCTCGCCGCCGAGCGCCCCGACCTGGAGCTCGTCCACTCGACGCCCGACGCCTACTTCAAGGAGCTCGAAGCCAGGCGGGACTCGCTCCCCCGCCGCGAAAAAGACCTCAACCCCTGGGCCGTCGGCTGCTACACTTCGATGGCCCGCGTCAAGCAGGGCCACCGAAGGCTCGAGAACGAGCTCTATTCGGCCGAGAAGATGGCCGCTTCGGCCTGGATGCAGGGCCTGATGCGCTACCCTCAGGCCGAATTCCGGGAGGTCATGGAGGACCTGGCCTTCACCGAGTTCCATGACATCCTGCCCGGCTCGGCCGTCCCCGCCGGGGAGGAGGCGGCCGTGCGCCGCATCGGCCACGGCCTCGAAACGCTGGCCCGGGTCAAGGCCCGGGCCTTCTTCGCCCTGGCCGCGGGCGAGCCCAATGCCGCGGCGGGCGTCATGCCCATTTTCGTCCACAACCCCCATCCCTATCCGGTCCGCGCCGTCGTCGAGTGCGAGTTCGAGCCCTGGGAGCCGAACTACGCCAGGAAGGACTTCTGGCAGCCGCGGCTCTCGGCCGGCGGCCGGGACGTCCCCTGCCAGGTCGAGAAGGAGGAGAGCAACCTCAGCCTCGAGTGGCGCAAGCGCGTCGTCTTCGAGGCCGAGCTCGCCCCATCGCGTTTGAACCGCTTCGACTGCCGGCTTGAGCCGGTCGCGGAAAAGCCCCGGCCCGGGGTCGCCGGATCGGACGGCTTCTTCACCGTGGCGACCGACGACCTCGTCGCCGCCGTCAACGCCCGGACCGGGCTCCTCGACCGCTACGAGGTCCACGGCCGGCCGCTCCTCGGCCCGGGCGCCTTCCGGCCCCAGGTCATCCGGGACAACGCCGACCCCTGGGGCATGAAGGTCCGAAGCTTCCGGGAGGCCGCCGGCGAATTCCGGGCGGCGAGCCCTGAGGAGGTCCCGGCTCTGGCCGGGCTCGGCGCGCCCCTCCCGCCCGTGCGCGTCGTCGAGGACGGCCCGGTCCGGACCGTCCTCGAGGCCGTCTTCGCCTACGGCAGGTCGATGCTCGTCCTCACCTACAAGATCCCGAAGAAGGGCGCCGAGGTCGAGGCCGGGGTCCGCGTCATCTGGGCCGAGAAGGACCGCATGCTGAAGCTCGCCCTGCCCTCGTCACTCCGGGCGCCGCGCTTTCTCGGCCAGGTCGCTTTCGGCGCGGACGAGCTGCCGTCGAACGGCGACGAGGCCGTCGCCCAGAAATGGCTGGCCCTCGTCTCGGAGAGCGACGGCGCCGCCTTCACGGTCGTCAACGACTGCGTCTACGGCTCGGATTTCCGCGACGGCGAGCTCCGGCTCTCGCTCCTGCGGTCGCCCGCCTACGCCGCGGACACCTGGGAGGACAGGCTCGCCGTGGCCCAGGACCGCTTCATGCCGCGGCAGGACCAGGGCGAGCGGCTCTTCCGCTTCTGGATCAACGGCGGCGGGCTCGGAGAGCGCCTGGAGAGCGTCGGGAGGGAGGCCGCGGCCCGGAACGAGAAGCCCTACGTCCTCCCCTACTGCCCCCCCGGGACCGGCCGGCCGGCCAAGCCGGGCCTCGTCCTCGAGGGGGAGGCCGTGGAGCTCTCCGCTTTCAAGAAGTCCGAGGACGGCCGCGACCTCGTCATCCGCCTCTTCGAGCCGACGGGAAAGCCGCGCCAAGCGACCCTCCGCCTGCCCGCCCTCGGCGTCCGGAAGCGCGTCCGGCTCGGCGGCTTCGAAGTGAAGACGCTGCGCTACAGCCTGCGGACGAAGACGTGGTCCGAGACGGACCTCGTCGAGAGGAGGCCGAAAGGCCGGTGACAGCCAAGGAGCGGGTCACGGCGGTCCTCGAGGGCCGGGTTCCCGACCGGGTTCCCTGCGCCGAATTCGCCGTCGACTTCGACACCGTAGAGCGGATCATCGGGCACGAGACCTACCTCCGGGCCAAGGCCCGCTCGCAGATCGCCTTCTGGGAGGGCCGCGCCGACGAGGTCGCGGCGAGCTGGCGCGAGGACCATATCGAGCTCCACCGCCGGCTCGACCTCGACATCGTCACCTTCCCCGCGGCGACGTGGGAGATGCCGCCGGAGACGGACGACCCCCCGCCGCGCCGCGTTGACGCGTGGACCTGGGAGGATAAGTACGGCCGGGTCTGGAAGCTCTCGGACGTCACCCACGATATCACGTGCGTCCGCGACCCGGTGCGGGACGCCCACGTGTTCACGGCGGCCGAGTTCGAGCGCGAGCCGAAGCCGGCGCGCCGCGACGAGCGGTCCTGGCGCATCCTCGACGCCGTCGTCCAGGACTTCAAGCGCGATAAGTTCATCTGCGGCCCGTCGGGCGGATCGATCGGCATCGTCCTCCTCGGCGGCATGGAGCGTGGCCTGCTCGAGGTCGCCGCGAACCCGGAGGCCGTCCGCGCGGCCACGGCCCTGCTCGTCCGCGAGCAGAACCTGGCCGACGGGGTTATGATCCACCCGGACGCGGACGCCGTGCTGTGGGCCGAGGACCTCGGCTACGGCAAGGGACCGCTCGTCTCCCCGCGCGACTTCCGCCGCCTCTTCCTCGAGGCGAACCAGGCCCGGGCCCGGAACGTCAAGGGAAAGTTCGGGAAAAAGCTCATCCAGCACTGCTGCGGCAACATCAACGCCCTGCTCGACGACTTGGTCGCCATCGGCTGCGACGCCTACCAGTCCATCCAGCCCACGGCCGGCATGGACCTCTGCGCCGTCAAGAAGAGCCACGGCGACAGGCTCACGCTCTGGGGCGGCGTCGCCGTCGAGCACCTCGTCGGCGGGACGCCGGAGGAGGCGCGGCGGGACGTCCGGCGGGCCATGGCCTGCGCCAAGCCGGGCGGGCGGTTCATCCTCGGCTCGAGCCACAGCGTCGCCGTCGGCACGAAGTACGACAACTACATGGCCGTGCTGGACGAGTACAGGAAACTGTGCCAATATGGGGCCGCGGAGGGGCCATGATCCGGGGTCCGGTGTCCCTCGTCCTCGCCGGCATCGGCGGCATGGGCGCCGTCTACGTCGGCGAGCTCCTCGACCACCGGGAGGCGGGGACCTTTCGCATCGCCGGGGCGGTCGACCCGGAGCCGGAGCGCTGCCCCCGCCTGGAGGAGCTGAGAGCGGGCGGCGTCGCCGTCTTCGCCTCGCTCGAATCCTTCTACCGGAACCGCACGGCCGAGCTGGCCGTCGTCTCCTCGCCCATCCAGCACCACGCGGACCAGACCTGCCTGGCCCTGGCCAAGGGCAGCCACGTCCTCTGCGAAAAGCCCGTGGCCGGGACGATCGGCGAGGCCCGCCGGATGATGGAGGCCGAAAGGGAGTCGGGCCGCTGGGTCTCGGTCGGCTACCAGTGGTCCTTCAGCCCGGCTGTCCAGGAGCTGAAGAGCGATATCATGGCCGGCCGTTTCGGGCGACCGCGGCGCCTCAAGTGCCTCTACCTCTGGCCGCGGGACGAGGCGTACTATCGGAGGAACGATTGGGCCGGAAGGAAGCGCGACGCGGCCGGCGGCTGGATCCTCGACGGCCCCGCCCAGAACGCCATGGCCCACGACCTCCACAACATGTTCTACGTCCTCGGCCCGGAGCGGCGCGCGTCCGCCCGCCCGGTCGAGGTCGAGGCGGAGCTCTACCGGGCCTACGGCATCGAGAATTACGACACGGCGGCGGTGCGGGCCCGGACCGCGGACGGCGTCGAGGTCCTGCTCTACGCGACGCACGTCCCGCGCCGGGAAAAGGGACCGGTCTTCGCCTACGAGTTCGAGCGGGCAACGGTCCGCTGCTCGAGCCGGACCTCCGGCGTCTGGGCCGAGCTCGAAGACGGCGGGCGGAAGGACTACGGCCTGCCGGACAAGGCCCCCATGGCCAAGCTCTGGCAGGCCATCCGCAACGTGCGGAGCGGCGAGGCGGGAGTGTGCGGCCTGGAGGCCGCCTCGAGCCAGACGCTCTGCGTCGACGGCATGCAGGACTCGATGCCGGAAGTCAGGGACTTCCCGGCCGCCATGCAGAGGACGGTCGAGGAGGACGGGGCGCGGCGGGTCGCGGTCGAGGGGCTGGACGAGGCGCTCGAGGCGGCCTACGCGGCCGACGCCCTGCCCTCGGAGCTCGGCTTCCCCTGGACCGCCTGCGGCCGCCTCATCAATTTGGGGACACAATACTCATTTCCCAATTCCGCCGGGCCGAGCGGCGCGGATTGACGGGCCGGCGCAAGGAGAAAGGCATGACCTTCCGCGGGCTTCAAGGGAAATTGGGGAATTAGTATTGTGTCCCCGATTTTGAAGGTCGAGAAGCTCGTCTATCCGGGCCGGAGCCTGGCCCTCGACCAGGGCAAGGTCGTCTTCACGGACCGGGGCCTGCCGGGCGAAACGGTCGAGGTCGAGGTCCTCAGGGACCGCAAGACGTTCGCCGAAGCCAGGACCCTTAGGGTCGTCGTCCCCTCGCCGGCCCGCGTCGAGCCGCGCTGCGCGCACTATCTGGCCTGTTCGCCTTACCAGGAGATGGCCTACGAGGCCCAGCTCGAGGCGAAGAAGGCCCAGGTCGAGGAGATCGTCGGCCGCGAGCTCAAGCTCAAACTCGGCCGTCTCGAGGTCGTTCCTTCGCCGGAGGTCTGGGGCTATCGGAACCGCATCCGGCTGCGCATTCTCTGGCAGGACGGAAAGGCCCGGGCCTTCTACCACGAGCCGGGCGAGGAGGCGGCCTTCCTCCCGGTCGACCGCTGCTACCTCGTCTCGGACGCCGCGAACGACCTCCTGGCCGAGCTCGTCGCCGTCCTCGGCCGCGAGGGTTGGGAGGCGGTTTCCGGGCTCGAGCTCCGCGAGAGCCGAGCCAGGTCCCGCTCGCTCGTCGTCTTCCACCTCGAATCGGCGGCGCGGCTCGAGGAAATGGCGGGGAAGCTGGCCGGCCTCCATCATCGCTTCCCGCTCTCGGGGATCGTGGCCCTCGTCAAGGACGGCCCTGCGGTCCGCGAAGAGACGCTCGGCGGCGTCGCCCGGCTCGAGGAGGCGGTCGGCGGCAAGGTCTTCAGGGTCGGCGCGCGCTCGTTCTTCCAGGCCAATGTGGCCATTCTAGGTCCCGTCGTCGAGGAGATGAAGGGAGCCCTCGCGGAAGTCGCCGAGTCCGGCCTCGTCGACCTCTACACGGGCGTCGGGACGTTCGGCGTCGTCCTCGCGGCGGGGGCGCGGGAGGTCTTCGGCGTCGAGTCGGAGCCGGGGAACATTCGCTTCCTCAAGAAGAATATCGAGCTCAACAAGGCCGGCAATTTCGCCGTCTGCGAGGGGACGTGCGAGCGCTGGCTGCCGTCGCTCCTCGAGAGGGACATCGGTGCGGTCGTCCTCGACCCGCCCCGCAAGGGCGCCGACCCCGGGCTGCTGGCGGACCTGGTCGCCTCCGAGGTGCCGCTCGTGCTTTACTTATCGTGCAACCCGACGACCCTGGCCCGCGACCTCAAGGCCCTGCTCGCGGCGTACGAGCTGCGGAGCCTGAGGGTTTATGATTTCTTCCCTCACACGCCGCACATCGAGAGCCTGGCCGTCCTCCGCCGCACCTAATTCGGGGACACAATACTCATTTCCGAATTTCCCAACATAAATGAGACGCCGGAGCTCCCGGCTCCGTTTATCCCTTCAGAGACGTTCTCCAATCGGAATCCTCATCCATGCCCAGGATAGCTCGCGTCGTCATCCCCGGTTGTCCCCACCATATCATCCAGAGGGGGAACCGACGGCAGGAGGTCTTTTTTTTCCGATGGCGACGAAGATTTTCTCGAGGGGCTAGAACGAAGCCTAGGCAGAACGCTTTCCCCGATGAGGAGGGGCAGGAAGAAATCGGAAATGAGTATTGTGTCCCCGAATTAATTTTCGCGCCAGACGAGGACGCCGGCCGGCGGGAGCGGGTTCGCGCCGACGAGGACCTTCGCGCCCGGCCGCAGCGGCACGGCGTAGGCGTCCGACGAATAATTGACGGCGACGAGGAAGCCGTCCCGCCACTCGACGTAGACGCCCGGCGGATAGTCCTCGACCTCGGCCCCGGCCCGCGCGTAGATCGTCCGCAGGACGTCGCGCTCAAGCCGCCCCTCGAGCGTGTCGACCCCGATGTAAGTGATCGTGCCGCGGCCGAGCCGTCTCGTCACCGCGGCCGCCTTGCCGGCGTAGAACTGGTCGTCGTAGATGGCCAGCGTCTCCGTCCCCTCGCGCGGCTTGAGGACGTCGGCCCAGCGGTTCCACTCGTAGGCCGTCCGGCCCATTTTCACCCGTCCCCTCCCGTCCGCGAGGAGACAGTCGGAGAGCTCGACGTCCGCCCCGGCGAGCGGCGCGACCGCTCCCGCCCAGGGGGCCTCGAAGAGCTGGCCGTCCTTGTCCTTCTCGCCGGTCCGGCAGGTCAGGATGAGGTGGCCGCCGGCCTCGGCGTAGCGCCGCCACTTTTCGACGAGGGCCGCGTCGACCAGCTGGTAGGCCGGGGCGATGAGGAAGGGATAGCGGCCGAAGTCGTCGTCCTCGCCGACGTAGTCGACCGGCGCGCCCAGGGCCTTGGCCGCGGCCATGAGCTTGAAGCAATGGTCCCAGGTGTCCCAGAGCGCCGTTTGCTTGTGGATCTCGAGGTCCCACAGGACGTCGTGGCTCCAGAGGATGGCCGTCCGCCGTCCGGCGAGGCGCGGCGGGAGGCCGGCCTTCGGGTCGTGGACGGCGCGCAGCCTCTTCATCCCGGCCGCGACCTCGGCGTACTCGAGGCCGCCGCGCGACGGCGTCACGCCGTCCGGGCCGACGATGCCGGCGTGATAGAGCTCGCTGCCGTAGCGCGGCTGGCGGAAGCGGTAGGTGCAGGCGAACGAGCAGCCGCCGCCGAAGGCTTGCCAGAGCCACATCCGCACGGCCCCCGGCTGCGGCTGGGGATTGACGGGCGCCCAGTTGACCTGGCCCGGCTGGAGCTCCATGACGCCCGTGACGCCCTTGAACGAACGGTAGTAGTCGGCGGCGAAGGCCAGCCGGCAGGGCGAGCCCAGCCGGAAGCCGAGCGGGCCCAGGTTCCTTTCGCCGCGGACAGGGTACATGGTGAACGCGGCGAAGTCGAGCCGGCCGGCCCGCCGCGGGTCGGCCGAGCCGATGACGCTGATGTAGTTCGTCGTGATCCACTGCTCCGGCCGGACCAGGCCGCGGAGGATGTCCCTCTGGAGCTCGAGGAACCCGGCCTGCGTGTCGGCCGTGAAGCGCCGGAAATCGAGCAGGGCGTGAGGGCTCAGGGCGTCCTCGCCGAAGAGGCCCTCGTTCGGGATGAGGACCTGGGCGAAGGAGTCGTACTTGGTGCTCCAGAAGGCGCCGCCCCAGGCCGCGTTCATCTTCTCGACCGTGCCGTATTTCGCTCTCAGCCAAGCCTGGAACTTCTGGCGGGCCGCGGGGCTGTAGTCGGCCGGGGCGCTCGGCTCGTTGTCGAGCTGCCAGCCCCAGACGCGGGGGTCCCGCCCGTAGCGGCGGCCGAGCTCGGCGACGATGCGCTTCGTGTAGCGGACGAAAACGTCGTCGGCGAGCGAGCCGTTGGCCCGCGTGCCGTGCTCGAGGCGCCGGCCGTCGGCGCCGACGAGGTAGATCTCCGGGGACTTCTCGCCCAGCCAGGCCGGCGGGCAGGGCGTCGGCGTGCAGAGAATGACCTTGAGGCCGTGCTTCGCGGCCAGGCCGACGGCCCGGTCGAGCCAGCCGAAGTCGAACGTCCCGTCCGACGGCTCGAGGAAGGCCCAGGCGAACTCGGCGAAGTGGGTGAACTCGAAGCCGAGCTCGGCCATCTTCCCGAAGTCGCGGTCCCACTGGGATTCCGGCCATTGCTCGGGGTAGTAATAGACGCCGATCCGCATCAGGTCGGCCTTCGGGAAGAAGCGCTGCGCGTCCTGGGCCGAGAGAGAGAGAACGGACCCCGACAGGATGATCAGCAGAGCCGCCAACGCCACGACGCTTCGTTTCATCAAATCCTCCCCTGTCTCGAAATCCGGACTGCCGTCGGCCGCGGCGACCGGGACATGAGGGTATGTCCGCAGCCCCGGAACGGGCTCATCTCTCCGCCCCGGCGGGCCTGTCCCTGTCCCTGAAACGTCCGGCGAGCTGGCCGCAGGCGGCGAGGATGTCCTGTCCTTTCGAGAGGCGCACGGTGACGCGGACCCGGCGCTCCTCGAGCCGGCGCCTGAAGCGGGCGACGTCCCCCTCGGACGGCGTCTCGAACGTCAGGCCGGCGACGGGGCTATAGGCGATGAGGTTGACCTTGGCCCGCAGCCGCCGGGCGATGCCGGCCAGCCCGTCCGCGTCGGCCGGGCCGTCATTCGTGCCTCTGATGAGGATGTACTCGAGGGTGATCATCCGGCCGCCGGATCGGACATAGTCCTCGCAGGCCGCGACGAGCTCGGCCAGGGGATACGTCCTGTTGATGGGCATGAGCCGGCTGCGCAGCCGGTCGGTCACGGCGTGGAGGGAGACGGAGAGGTTGACCTGGAGGTCGAGACCCTTGAGCCGCTCGATGCCCGGGACGAGCCCGGCGGTCGAGACCGTCATGCGGCGCGCGGCGATGCCCATCCCTTCGGGAGCGTTCATGATGCGGATGGCCCGGGCCAGGCTGTCGAAGTTGTCGAGGGGTTCGCCCATGCCCATGAAGACGTAGTTCGTGACCTCGGCGCCAAGCGTCTTCGTCAGATAGAGCGCCTGGCCGGTGATCTCGGACGGGGCGAGGTTCCGCCGGAAGCCGTGCATCCCGCTGGCGCAGAAGGCGCAGCCGAACTTGCAGCCGGCCTGGGTCGAGAGGCAGGCCGTCGCCCGCCGGCCGGCCGGGATGAGGACGGCCTCGACGCAATCGCCGTCGCGGAGCCGGAAGACGAGCTTGGCCGTGCCGTCCCGAGACTCGAGACGCGCCTCGAGCTCGAGCCGGCCGATCGAGAAACGCGCGGCCAGCTTCTCGCGGAGCGCTTTCGAGAGGGTCGAGAACGCCGCGAAATCCGTCAGCCCCTCGCGGTAGAGCCCCTCGAAGACCTGGGCGGCCCGGAACGGCCGCTCGCCCATCGCCTCGAGCTCGGCCCGCAGCTCCTCGAGCGTCAGGTCGCCGATATCAATTGGGGACACAATGCTCATTTCCCAATTCCGTCTTTCTCGTTATCATCGATACCATCCTGCCCGGGCAATTGCAAGGGGGTGGCCTCGGGGCAAATTGGGAAATGAGTATTGTGTCCCCGAATTACTTGAGGCTGACCATGAGCCAGAGCAGGAGGATGATGACGCCGACGAGGGCCCAGCTGCCGAAAAAGCCGATGACGTCGGCCTTGACCGGCTTCATGAACTCCCAGCTCGAGCCGGGCCGGAGCTTCCGGCTCTCGATCTCCTCGTAGTGCTCGACGGCGTGACGCAGGGCCTGCTCCTCATCCCCCGGCGTCGGGCGGACCGGGGTGTGGACCTTGGCGAAGAACCGGTCGAGGTCGCTCTTCGCGACCGGGCGGGTCACGGCGCTCAGGAGGAAGAGCAGGACGAACGGGAAGAGGGCGTCGAAGCCGAAGCGCGCGGCGTTGAGCTGGGCCTTGGAGCAGCCGGAGAAATCGACCCCGCACCAGCCGAGAACCCAGAGCTCGGCGTGGAAACGGCCGATGCCGATCCGGGGCGAGCCGGGGTCCTTGGGGTCGGTCAGGGCGACCTTCTCGAAGAGAATCCCGGCCGGCGGGTTGACGTGCTCCTTGCGGATCCTCTCGCCCACGGCCGAGGCCCGGCCGGCCGCGACGTCTTCGCGCAGCGCCCGCGTCGTGATCGTCAGGACCTGGGACCGCGTCTCGCGCAGGAAGGCCGGCCGTGTCCGCGCCCAAGCCAGGGACTGGAAGAGGTTCGGCACGACGGCGTAGACGGCGAAGCAGACCAGGACCTGGGCGATGACGGCCGCCTTCGTCACCCGCCGCCAGATGAAGCCGAGCCAGATGGCCGCGCCGAAGATGGCCGGGAGCGAGATGAAGTACTTGAACATGTCGAGGAGGTTGCCGATGAAGAGGGCGACGCCGACGCCGCCCGCCAGGGTCACGGCGATGGCCGCCCGCCCGACGGCGAGGAGGTGGCGGTCGGACTTAGGCTTGACGAACGGCTGGTAGAGGTTACGGATGAAGAGGGCCGAGTAGGAAAGGCTCGACCCGGCCAGGGCCGACATCTTGGCCGCCAGGATGCCGGCCATCATCAGGCCGATGGCGCCCGGGAAGAGGAGGTCCATGGTCATGTGGCCCCAGATGAGGTCCGGGTCGTGGAGCCGGCCGGAGTAGAGGGCGATGGCGAGGAGCCCGGTCAGGGCCCAGAAGATCATGATGAAGCGCTTGAAGAACATGCCGCCGATCATGCCGACGCGGGCCGTCGTCTCGTCCTTGGCCGAGCCGGCCGTCTGCATGCCCGTGGAGACGGCGATGATCGAGACGAGGTTCGAAAGGACCATCGCCAGGATCGTGTACCAGGCGTACTCGCTCGTCGCGGCCGAGCCGAAGAGCCGGAACATGAAGTCCGGGACGGCGGCGTGGAGCCCGGCGAAGCCGCCGACGCGCGACAGGGCGATGGGGATGAGCATGAGCGAGAACGCCGTCAGCAGGACGCCCTGGATGACGTCGGTGATGGCCGCGGCCAGGAACCCGCCCATCATCGTGTAGGCGGCGACGATGGCCGTATAGATGAGGTAGATCGTCGCCGGCTCGGTGTAGGAGATGAAGGAGCGGAGCTCGTCCCGCTTCGAGCGCTCGGCGAGCTCCTCGAGGCGCCCACGCTCGGCCGCCGTCAGCTCCGCGGCCGGCCGCTGTTGGAGCGCTTGGTACTCGCGGAAGAGGTCGACGCTCGTCTTCTCCGCGGCCGTGTACTTCGCCGCGGGCTTGGGCGTCAGGGCCATCATCGTCTTGGCCGCGACCATGTAGCCGACGCCGTTGCCCAGGAAGGCCATGAACAAGGTGAAGACGGCGAAGGCCGCGCCCAGGAACCGGCTCTTGAAGCGCTCGGCGAAGAAATCGCCGATCGTGACCAGCCGGACGCGGCGGAAGAAGCCCGTCGTGAACCAATAGAACGGCGTCAGGAAGAGGACGAGGTACTGGATCCACATCCCGCCGATGCCCTGGCGGAAGACCTCGCGGGAGACGACGATGGCCTGGTCGGCGTTGGTCGAGGTGCCGAGGTTGAGGAAGAACTGATAAACACGGCCGAGGCGTCGGCCGGCGACGTAAAAGTCCTCGGTCGTCCGGGTCCTGCGGCCGGCCCGCCGGCCAACCCAGAGGAGGGCCAGGACGAAGGAGACGACGATGCCGAAGTCGAGCCAGTGCAGGCCGAAGATCCTCATCGCCGTCTAATTCGGGGACACAATACTCATGTCCCAATTTCCCCTTTCAATCCCCGCGGTCGATCTCATCAACAGAATTAATAAGGCGATATCTGCCGCAATGTTCACCTGCGGAAATTCGGAAATGAGTATTGTGTCCCCATTTAAAAGTTCCCGGAGTATTTGACCCAGAGCTCGTCGGCGAGCTTCCAATAGGCGGCTACGGCCTGGTTGGCCTGGTCCAGGCAATAGTCGGTCAGGAGCTCCTTGGCCTTCCTCGGGTCCTTCCTCCAGAGCGCCAGGGCCTCCTCCTCGAACCTGGCCTGGTTCTCGAAGGCCCGGTCCTCGATCGGCCGCCAGACCTTCTCGATGTCCTTGGTCATGTCCTGCCAGCGGAACAGGGCCAGCTTGCTCACGGTCCGGTAGGCCCACCAGGCGCAGTCCCGCCGGTAGGCCCTCCGGCCGTCGACCATATATGAGGTCGGCATCCGGTCGATGCCGATATAGAAGGGCGTGTGGGGCGTCGTGGCCGGGTTGTCGTAGCCGAGCCAGACGACCCCGCCGATCGGCCCGGGCAGCCAGTCCCGTGACTGGGTGATCTGGAGATAGGTCGAGTACGGGGCGCAGATCGTCCGCTCGCGCTTGATGCGGAGGAGCTCCCGCAAGTCGTTCGACATGAAGGGGCTCGCGATCGGGCTCTTGACCGTCTCCCCCTTCCGGTTGACGGCGATGAGCGTCCGGGTCATGTCGTACTCGGTCCCGTCGTAGGCGTCGCGGAAGATGACCAGGAGGTCGCGGACCGTGACCTTCTTCTCCGGCTTGACGGAAAACGGGAAATTCTCCGACTCCGGGTTGAGCTTGAGGCCCGGCGCGAGGAGGCTCAGGACGCGCCACTCGCGGCGCCGGCAGTAGAGGCTCGTCCGCGACTCGGGGTTGTAGGCGTAGGTGAAGTCGAAGGGCCGGTCGCCAGCCTTCGGCCACAAGCCCATCTCTTCGGCCTGCGACAGAACGTTGGCCGAGGCCATGAAGAACTCCCCGTTCGCGAGGTCGAGCCCGCGGATGCGGCCGGCGTTCGCCGAGCAGCCGGCCTCGTCGTCCGGGACCCTCTCCGCGGCCCAGACGGCGCCCGTCTTCCCCTTGCCGGGCCCGTAGATCTCGAGCTGCCAGACCTCCTTCGGGTCGGCGAAGGTGAAGCATTCGCCCCAGTCGGTGTAGCCGTACTTAGCCGTCAGTTCGCCGGCGACGCGGATGGCCTCGCGGGCGGTCCGCGCCCGCTCGAGGCAGAGGCGGTAGAGCTCCGGGGCGTCGATGATGCCGGCGTCGCTCTGGAGCTCCCGGCGGCCGCCGATCGTCGTTTCGCCGATGGCCAGCTGATGCTCGTTCATGATCGGGTAGGCCGCGTTGAGGTAGCCGTAGGTCTCGGCAACCTGCGGGATCTCCCCCGTCTCCAGGCGGTCCGGGTCGTCGGGGCCCTTGGTCAGCTTGGGCTCATGGTAGACCTTGGCCGTCTCGCCCGGGTTGTGCTTCCGGTTGGGGACGATGGTCATCCAGGTCCGGTCCGAGCCCGAATCGCAGGAGTGGGAGGTCATGGTCGAGCCGTCGGTCGAGGCCAGCCGGCCGACGAGGATGCTCGTGCAGGCGTCGAAGTCGGGCGGCGGCCCGGGGCGCGTCCCCACCCTGGCCGGGGCCGGGAGGGAAGCCAGGGACCAGAGGGCCAGGAGGGCCAGGACCGGGAAAATGATTCGGCGTCTCTTCATCGGCAGCTCCTCGTTCGCGCCTCGGGGCGGCGGTCGTCCCCGTTTATAGCACGTGCCTCCGGCGCCGGTCAACCAAGAGGGACAGTCCCTCTTGGATTTTGACCGCCGGCGGCTTCTCTGCTATAAGTGAGGGTTATTTCGGCCGAGAACCAGAGGAGATAAGACCCGTGACTTCCCTCTTCGATACGCTCACGCGGTTCCGCTCGCTCGGCGAGCTCATGGCCATCGGCTCCGGTCTGGTCTGGGCCGCGGCCGTCATCCTCTACAAGGTGAGCGGCCGCACCGTCCATCCCCTCGGCCTCAACCTCTTCAAGAACGTCCTGGCCCTCGTCTTCATGGCCCCGACCATGCTCCTCCTCGGCGAGCGCCTCCTCCCCCCGGTCCCGGCCAAGTCGGTCGGCCTGCTCCTCCTCAGCGGCTTCCTGGGGATCGCCGTCTCAGACACGCTCTTCTTTTACTGCCTCAACCGGCTCGGGGCCAGCCTCGTCGCCATCGTCGACTGCTTCTATAGCCCCTTCGTCATCGGGCTGTCCTACGTCATGCTCGGCGAGCGCATGGCGGCCTGGCAGATCGTCGGCGTCGTTCTCATCATCTCGGCCGTCCTGGCCGCCTCCCGCTCGAACGGCGATGGGGCGCCCGTGGCGCGGAAGGACCTCGTCGCCGGCCTGGTCTACGGGGTGCTGGCCATGTTCTTCGTGGCCGTCGGCATCGTCATCGTCAAGCCGGCGCTGGCCACGGAGTCCGTCGTCTGGGCGACGCTCGTCCGGGTCGTCGGCGGCGCCATCCCCCTCGGCCTCCTCATCCCGCTCCTGCCGCAACGGCGGGCCATCCTCAAGCCCCTGCTCGACCGGGCGAACTGGAAGGCCATGGTCCCGGCGTCGTTCCTCGGCTCTTACCTGTCCCTCATTCTATGGATGGGCGGCATGAAATACGCCAAGGTCTCGGTGGCCGCGGCGCTCAATCAGCTGAACACGATCTTCATCGTCGTCCTGGCCGCCCTGTTCCTGAAGGAGCGGCTGGGGTTCTGGAAGATCGCGGCCGTCGTCCTGGCCTTCCTCGGCGCCTATCTCGCGGCGGTGCCGTTCTAGGCCCGGGCCGCTCCCCGGCTCACTGCGCCGCCAGCTTCAGGTCGATCCAGAAAGAGTGCTGTCTCGTCCGGGGGTCGTGGCGCAGGACAGCTCCGCTCCCGCCGGCCGAATCGTTGCGTTCGTTGGCCAGTGAGTCGCTCAGCCCGGGATTCGGGCCGGAAAGGCCGCGGGGGCCCATCATGTCCCGCTTCATCTCGTCGGTCAGGCCGCCCCACTCGAAGCCGAGCTTGATCGTCCGGCCCGGCTCGGCGCCGATGCCGGCGACCTGGTTGACGCGGCTGAGAGGGATGCGGAACTCGTAGGACTGCGCCCGCTGCTTTTTCGTCGTCCGGTAAAGCGGAGGCTCGGTCTTGACGGCCGGGTCCGCGGGCGCGGCCAGCTTCTTGGCGTTGATCGGCTCCTCGACGAGGACCATCTGCGTTTTCTGCTTGCGGAGCTCGGCCTTCCGCTCGTCGCTCAGGGCTTCGCCGCGCTTCTCCATCTCGGCGATCATCGTCTCGGTCGGCAGCGCCTTCCTCGTGAAGAGGACGCCCAGGTCCTTGCTCTTCTTGTCGTCGGCATTGAAGAAGACCTTCATCCCGGTGGATTCGATCGTCGAAGCGGACTTCTCATCGGCGAACTGGACGAAGACGTAGAGGTTCTTCCCGTCGTTCATCACCGCATACTTGGCCATGGAATCCGGGTCGGTCAGGAACGTCGCGCCCTGCCAATCCTGGTCGGAACCGTCGATCCTGACGGGGCCGGCCGCCCATTGGCTCGAAACGGGCGTGTCCTTGGCCAGGCCGGCGACGCCGAGAACGGCGACCGCGGCGGCAACGAGGGAGCAGGCGATCCATCGTCTCTTCATGCGACCTCCTTGGGCCCGCGGGGACCCTTCGCCGGGAGGAGGCTTCGTGGACTCCTCCCGGGATTTGGACGTATCCTATCCTATTTTATTCCATGCCTCAAAAACGGCGGCCACGTTCTCGGGACGGGCCCCGATGCCGAACTCGCACTGGGCCACGGCTCCGCCCCCCCGCCACAGGGCCCGGGCGGCAACCCGGACGGCTTCGGCGACCTCCGCCGGCGTCCCGTAGGGCAGCAAGCGCTGGCGGTCGACCTCGCCCCAGAAGGTGACCTTCCCCGCGAACCGGCGGCCGAGCTCCTCGACGTCCATGCAAAAGACCTGGGAGTTCAGGGCGTCGACGCCGACCTCGATGAGGTCGGGCACGATGTCCATGATGAAGCCGTCGCTGTGCATGAAGGCGTACTTGCCGTTGCGGTGGGCGATCTCCGCGTAATCGCGGTAGAGCGGCTTGAAGACCTCGCGCCAGAGCGCGGGCGAGATGAGGAGCGACCTCTGGCTTCCCCAATCGTCGGCGAAGAAGAGGGCGTCGACGCCGGTCGAGGCCCAGAGCTCGAGCTCCTGCTTGTAAAAGGCGTGGATGCGGCCGATGAGGGTGAAGAGGCCTTCCGGCCGCTCGGCCAGGTCGAGGTAGAGGTTCTCGGGCCCCCGCAGGAACTGGAGGAGCTCGAAGGGCCGGATGAGGGGGTGCGAGTAGACAAAAGCGTCGCTCGCCCGGCAGAAGGCGTCCACCCGGGCGACGTCGAGGCTCAGCCTCTCCTCCGGGACGCGGACCCGTCCCGCGTCCCGCCAGTCGGCGACGAGGGGGTCCTTGACCTCGCCGATGATGCCCGCCTGCCGGCTCTCGAAGCGGCAGCCCCACTCGTCGACATAGAGGCCGGGCGCGTACTCGTCGCCAACCGTGCGGAGAGGGGCCTTCAGGAAGGACGGGCAGCGGAGGATGTCGTCGGGATACCGCCTTTGGATGTCCCCGAGCTCGGCCGGGTAGGCCCGCTCGGCCCACGGCAGGGTCCAGAGCTGGCGCGGGACGCGGGGCGGGGAGCGGAGCTCCAGGGTCTCGATGACGAGCTCGCGCGAGGTCATGCTCATCACGGGACCGCCGCGGCCAGCGTCCGGCCGGAGCCGGGCGGGCTCACAGGCCGAGGAGCCGGCCGACCTCCTCGACGGCGCTGGCGGCGTCGGGGGCGTAGCCGCCGGCCCGGATCTGGTCGGCATATTCCTTCGTCACGGGCGCCCCGCCGATGACGACCGGGATCTTGAGCCCGGACGCGGCGACGGCCTCGACGATGTTCTTCATCTGGACCATGGTCGTCGTCAGGAGGGCGGAGCAGGCGACGACGCTGGCCGCGTTGGCCCTGGCCGCCTCGACGAACTTCTCGGGGGAGACGTCGATGCCCATGTCGACGATCTTGTAGCCGTTGCCGCGGAGCATCATGGCCACGAGGTTCTTGCCGATGTCGTGGAGGTCGCCCTTGACCGTGCCGATGACGACGACCCCCTTGGGCTGGACCTTGTCCCTGAGGAGGTGCGGCTCGAGCTTGGCCAGGCCCGCGTTCATGGCCCGGGCGGCGACGAGGACCTCGGGGATGAAGACCTCGTTGTTCTTGAACAGCTCGCCGAGGCGCTCCATGCCCGGGATGAGGCCTTCATTGAGGATCTTCGCCGCCGGCAGGCCGGCCTCGAGCGCCCGGTCGACAAGCGATTCGACCTCCGCCTTCTGACCCGCGATGAGGGCGTCCTGCATCTCTTTGAGCATCTCGTCACTCCTTCGACGCGCCAGGGTTTTTCCTATCTCACAATAAACGCCCGCCGTTGTCAAGAATCGCGGGGCCCTGTTGGCGTCGGACGGGTCCTTTCCGTGCGCGCCCCCGCCCGGCCCGAGGGGCCTAAGGGGCGGGCTCCACTCCAGATCGCGGTTTTTCACGCCGCGTGAACGCCGCGCTCCTCGGCGCCAAAACAACTCGCTTGGCCTGCGCTACGGCAAGCTCAAACATGTTTTGGCGGTTCCCCCCGGAACTGCCCTCGGAGCGCGGGCTTCCCGGGCTAAACCGCTCTATCACGTTCCGGCCATCCCTCTTCGGCCCCTTATTGGAGAGCGCAAGGGTCCTTCCCGGAGTGAGGCATGGGCAGGCCGAGCGGGCACGGACCCTCGCCCCTTGGGCGCGGGGAGCGAGGCCAGTCCTTGAGCGGGTTGGACTCGCCGGGGCCAACCCGCGTCCGAACGAAGGGGACACCCCGAGCTCGACCTCCTTTTGCAAGGACGCACGCGGAGAGGGCCCCCCGGCGCGGAGCGGATGCCCTGTTCAACGCCCCGGCGATTCTGATATGATGAGGGCACCAAGGAGGGCGGCGCGACGATGAAAGCGTCCAAGGTCGGCGTCGACAGTTACAGCCTGAAGCCGCTCGGCCTCTCCCCGTTCGAGCTCCTCGAGTGGGCCATCATCAACGGCGCCGACGGCGTCCAGTTCTCGGAGGGGGGATTCCCGGCCTCGAAGGCGCCCGACAAGCCCCTGCTCGAGGACCTGCGGACCTACGCCGCGGAAAACGGCCTCTATCTCGAGTGGGGCGGCGGGGAGCACATCCCCCTCGACCTGGCGACAGGGAAGAAGAAGGACATCCTCGCCGTCAACCGGAGGGCCGCGGCCGAGGCCGTCCTCGTCGGCGCGACGAGCGTCCGGTCGTGCTCCGGCGGCCTGATGCGCTGGAAGAAGGACTCGCCGCCGACCGGGGAGCTCCTCCGCCTGTCGGCCGCCGCGCTCCGCGGCGCGCGGCCGATGCTCCGCGACCACGGTCTGACCCTGGCCGTGGAGACCCACTTCGAGTTCACCTCGTTCGAGCTCCTGCGGCTTTTCGAGATGTCCGGCGCCGCGCCGGGCGGAGAGATCGGCGTCTGCCTCGACACGATGAACGTCCTCGTCATGCTCGAGGACCCCGAGAGCGCCGCGGCGCGCCTCCTGCCCTGGGTCGTGACGACCCACATCAAGGACGGCGGCCTGCTCGTTACGGAGGACGGGCTCGTGGCCTTTCCCGCCGAAGCCGGGACCGGGGCCGTGGACCTCCCGGCCGTCATCGTCCGGCTGCGTTCCCTGCCGCGGCAGGTCAATCTCTCCCTCGAGGACCATGGCGGGGATTTCCTCGTCCCCGTCTACGACGCCGAATTCCTGGCCGGCTTCCCGGACCTCTCCGTGGGCGAGATGGCGAAGCTCCTGCGGACCGCCGCCCGGACCAGGACCGCGAAGGAGGCGGGACGGATGGGCATCCTCGACAGGGCCCGCTGGCCCGAGGTCTGCGAGCGGCGGGTCAGGCGCGGCCTGCAGGCCGTCCGCCGCATCGCCGAAAAGGGGACAGGATAAGGCCGATGGCGCGCCACGAGAGGTTCCGCTTCCGGAGCGCCGGGGAGCTCCTGGCCAAGGCCGGCGAGCTCGGCCTCGACATCCCCTTCGACGAGGACGTTTCGATCCTCCTCGAGCCGGCGACTCTGGCCGGCCGGACCGTGCCCAACCGCCTGGCCGTCCTGCCGATGGAGGCCGCCGACGCGGACGCCGAGGGCGCGCCGACCGCGGCCACCGTCCGGCGCTACGAGCGCTACACCGCGGGCGGCAGCGGCACGATCTGGGTCGAGGCCACCGCCGTGCGGCGGGACGGACGGTCGAATCCGCATCAATTGATGCTCACGGACAATACGGAGGATGCCTTCAGGTCCCTCGCCGGCCGAATGCGGGAGGCGGCGGCCGCCGCCTGGGGGCGCTCCCATGAGCCGCTCCTCGTCCTCCAGCTCACCCACGCCGGACGCTTCGCCAAGCCCGAGGGCACCCCGGCCCCGGTCATCGCCCATCGCAGCCCCGCCCTCGACGCTCTCCACGGCCTGCCCGCCGACTATCCCCTCGTGACCGACGAAGCCCTGGCCGCGATCCAGGACGACTTCATCGATGCCGCCGACAAGGCCGCAGCGGCCGGGTTCGACGGGGTCGACATCAAGGCCTGCCACGGCTATCTCGTCTCCGAGCTCCTGGCCGCCTTCACCAGGTCGGGCAGCCGGTACGGCGGGACGTTCGAGAACCGGACGCGCTTCCTCGTCGAGACCGTGCGGCGCATCCGGCGGGATGTGCCGCGGCTGCTCCTGACCTGCCGCCTGAGCGCCGCCGACATGGTCCCCTTCCCCTACGGCTTCGGCATGGACCCCGACCGGCCCCTGGCCCCCGACCCCAGGGAGCCGAAGGAGCTGCTCCGGCGCCTGTCGAGGGAGGGCGTCCGGTTCGTGGCGCTCTCGCTCGGGGTCCCGGCCTTGCGGCCGCACTTCGGCCGGCCGTTCGACAGGCCGATGCCCGGAACTCCGGTCCCGGACGAGCACCCGCTCGAGGGCGTCGCCCGGCATCTCCGCATCGCCTCGGAGCTGCAGCGCGCCGTTCCGGGCACGGCCGTGGTCGGCGCCGGCTACTCGTGGCTCAGGCGCTTCTTCCCGAACGTCGGCGCCGCCATGGTCATGGCGGGCCGCGCCGCCGTCATCGGGCAGGGCCGGGGGGCTCTCGCCTACCCGGACTTCCCGAAGGACCTGGCGGCGAAAGGCCGGCTCGACCCCCGCAAGGTCTGCACGAGCTGCTCCGGCTGCTCCCGGCTCCTGCGCGGGCAGAGGCCCGTCGGCTGCGTCGTCCGCGACCCCGCTTTCAAGGAGGCGCTCAAGGCCCCGGGCGCGAAGGGACGGCCGCGGACATGACCGGCGGACGGGTCCGGATCGGCGGCGTCCCCTTCCCCCTCCGTTCCGTGAACACCCTCGTCATCGGGAGCGGCGCGGCCGGCCTCAACGCGGCCGTCCGCCTCCACGCTGAGGGGCAGCCGGACGTCGCCGTCCTCACCGACCGCTTCGGCGGCGGCGCCTCCCGCAATTCCGGCTCGGACAAGCAGACCTATTACAAGCTGTCGGTCGCCGGGGACCGGCCGGATTCGCCGTTCGAGATGGCCCGGGACCTGGCCGCGGGCGGAAGCACGCACGGCGACATCGCCCTCTGCGAGGCCGTCGGCTCGGCCGAAGCCTTCTTTCGGCTCGTCGCCCTCGGCGTGCCGTTCCCCCAGGACGAGCACGGGGCATTCGTCGGCTACAGGACCGACAACGACCCGCGCCAGCGGGCGACGTCGGCCGGCCCGCTGACCTCGCGCCTGATGTTCGAGGCCCTGGCCGGTGAGGTCCGCCGGCGCCGCATCCCGGTCCTCGACGGCCACCGGGCGATCGCCCTGCTCACCGCGGGCCGGGCCCCGCGGAAGAGGGCCGTCGGGGCGATCGCCCTCGACAAGCGGAACGCCGCCGGGCGGAACCTGGGCTTCGTCCTCTTCAACGCCGTCAACGTCGTCCTGGCCACGGGCGGCCCCGGTGGCATGTACGAGCACTCCGTCTATCCCGCCGGCCAGAACGGCGCGCACGGCCTGGCCCTCGCCGCGGGCGCCGTGGCCCATAACCTAACCGAGTCCCAGTACGGGCTGGCTTCGGTCAAGTTCCGCTGGAACCTCTCGGGGGCCTATCAGCAGGCCATCCCGCGCTACGTCTCGACCGCCCCGGACGGCTCGGACGAGCGCGAGTTCCTGAACGACTTTTTCCCTGACATGCGGAAGCTGGCCGCGGCCGTCTTCCTCAAGGGCTACGAATGGCCGTTCGACCCGGCGCGGGCCGTGGACGGCGGTTCGTCGCTCATCGACATCCTTGTCCACGAGGAGACGGTCATCCGCGGCCGGCGCGTCTTTCTCGATTACCGCCGCGACGCCACGGGCGGCGGCAAGCTCGCCCCGTTCGAGATCGGCCTCGTCGCCGGCGAAACCCGCGCCTACCTCGAGCGGTCGGGCGCGCTCCTCCCGACGCCGATCGCCCGCCTCCGCAAGATGAACCGGCCGGCGGTCGAGCTCTTCAAGCGCCACGGCATCGACCTCGGCCGCGAGCCGCTCGAGGCCGCCGTCTGCGCCCAGCACAGCAACGGCGGCTTCAAGGCCGGGATCTGGTGGGAATCGAACATCCGCCACCTCTTCCCGGTCGGCGAGGCCTGCGGCACGCACGGCGTGCGCCGGCCGGGCGGCGCGGCCCTTAACGCGGGGCAGGTCGGCAGCGCCCGGGCGGCGCGCTTCATCGCCGCGAAGTGCCACGAGAAGCCGCCCTCGCCCGCCGGTTTTGTCCGGCTGGCCGGGCCCGCGGTCCGCAGGGAGCTCGAGTTCGCCCGGAGCCTTCTCGGGAAAACGGCCATGGGAGCGGACCTCCTCCGCGAGGCTTTGACCGAGGTCCGCCGGAGGATGTCGGCCTGCGGCGGCCACGTCCGGCCGCCGGCCGATGTCGCGCGCGAAACGCCGCGGGCCTGGGTCCTCGTCGAGCGGCTTCGCCGCGAGCTCCGCGTCCCCTCGGCCCGGGCTTTGCCGGCGGCCTTCGAGGTCCTGGACATGGCCCTGACCCACGCCGTCTTCCTCGAGGCCATCCGCGAGTACCTCGAGCGCGGCGGGAAGAGCCGCGGTTCCTATCTCGTGCCGGACCCGGCCGGGCGGCTCCCCTGCCCCGGCCTGGACGGCCGCTGGGCCTTCTCGCTCGCCGCGCCGGCCGATTTCACGAGCGCCAAGATCCTCGAGGTCGGGCTCGGCGGCGGAGGCAGGCCGGTCAAGAACTGGGTCGACGTCCGGCCGGTGCCTCCGGACGCGAGCTGGTTCGAGACGGTTTGGGACGGCTATCTTGCGGACGGCAATATCCGGGAGGAGGAGTGAGCGTGGCCAAGAAAAGCGCATCGAAGAGCCCGGTCGCCATGGTCACCGGCGCCGGTCGGGGCATCGGCCGGGCCATCGTCATCGAGCTCGCGCGGAGAGGCTTCGACGCGGCCGGGCTCGATATCCTCTGCGACCCGGCGAACAGGAAGGAAGGGCTCTTCGAGGTCAAGGCCGGGGTCGAGCGCCTGGGCCGGCGCTTCCTGCCTGTGGCGTGCGACGTCGCCGCGGTCGCCGGACATGACAAGGCCGTGGAGAGCGTCTTCGAGGCGTTCGGCCGCGTCGACGTCCTCGTCAACAACGCCGGCGTCGGCCCCGAAAAGAGGCTAGACATCCTGGAGACGACGCCGGCCAGCTATGACCGGGTCATGGGCGTCAACGCCCGCGGCGCCTTCTTCCTGACCCAGAACGTGGTCCGGCGCATGGCCGCGCAGACGGCCGGCGGGGCCGGCGTGCCGCCCTCGGTCATCTTCATCACGTCGATCAGCGCCGCGGTCTCGTCGCCGTCGCGGCCGGAATATTGCATGTCCAAGGCGGCGCTGAGCATGGCCGCGACGCTCTTCGCGGACGCCCTCGCCCCCTACGCCATCTCCGTCTTCGAGGTCCGGCCGGGCATCATCGCCACCGACATGACCGCGCCGGTCAAGGCCCGCTACGACCGGCTGATCGCCGGGGGCCTCGTCCCCCAGGGCCGCTGGGGGCGGCCCGAGGACGTCGGCCGGGCGGTGGCCGCGCTGGCCACTGGCGCCCTCCCCTACTCCACAGGCGCAATGATCGAAGTGAGCGGCGGCATGAACATCCGCCGGCTCTAGTCCGCGCCGTGCTTAGTGGAATATAGGGGCGGAGGCCAAGGCCGCCCGAAAGCCCCCGTTTGGAGGGGGGCCCATCGGCAATGCCGATGGGGGAACCGGGAGAGGTTCCCGGGGGCCGGGGGATGAGGGTGGCCTTGGCCTCCGCCCATCCATTCCCGAGTTTACAGGCAGAGGGCTTTCTGTTATCCTGACGGCTCACGGAGGGCACGATGGCCGCATCCAGGGGCTCGCAGAGCCGCATCTTCTGGGGACTGATCTTTATCGTCGTCGGCGTCCTGTTCCTGCTCGACCAGGTCGGGGAGATCGACGTCGGCCACATCTTCAGCCGCTACTGGCCGGCGATCTTCATCCTCATCGGCGTCTCGATGCTCATCGCCAACGACTTCAAATCGACCGGCCCGGCCGTCTTCTTCATCCTGTTCGGGGCCTTTTTCCTGCTCATGGACATGAGGATCTTCGACCGGCCGGTCTGGCACTATTTCTGGCCCCTCCTCATCATAGGGCTCGGGGTCTGGATCCTGGTCAGGCCGGCCCGGGCCGGGGATAAAAAAAAAATCCCTGAGCTGAGCGCGGACGAGCTCCGCGTCTCCCAGATCTTCTCGTCCACGTCGAGGCGCGTCGAGAGCTCGAGCTTCAAGGGCGGGTCTGTCGAGGTCGTCTTCGGCTCGGCCGAGATCGACCTCTCGGCCGCCGGGCTCGAGGGCGGCCAGGCCGCGCTCTCCCTCTCCGCCGTGCTCGGCTCGATCGAGCTTTGCGTTCGGCCGGAATGGCAGGTCGTCATCGAAGGCACGCCCATCCTCGGCTCCATCGAGCAGAAGAGGTCCCAGCCCCAGCCGCCCGATATCGAGAAGAAAGGGACGCTCCGCCTCAACGCCGCGGTCGTCCTGGGCTCCATCCAGATCAAGGACTAAGACGAGAGGAACGTCGTCATGAGGAAAGGACCGTTCTGGACCCTGGCCGTCCTCATCACCCTTACCTCGGCCGTTTACCAGCGGATGACCGGGCCCAGCTACCCCGCCCGGGTCAAGACCGTCGTCGAGGGCCGGGAGATGCGCTTCCGCCTGCCGCGGACCGCCGACAGCGCGGCCAACGCGGCCGTCGAGCTGCGGGCGCCGGCCCCGGCCGAGGGCTACCTCGAGTACACCCGCTACAGAGCCAATGAGCCATGGACGCGAGAGCCGCTCGCGCGGCGGGGCGATACGCTCGTCGGCTACCTGCCGAAACAGCCCTCCGCCGGGAAACTGGCCTACCGGGTCCATCTCGTGTCGGGAGGGAAGGACACGGAGGTCGGCGGGGATACGCCGATCATCATCCGCTTCAAGGACCGGGTGCCGCTCGGGCTGCTCATCGTCCATGTCATCGTCATGTTCGCCGGGATGCTCGCCGCCGCGGCGGCCGGGCTCGCCGCGCTCGACAAAAAGCGCGACCCGCGGCCGTTCGTGCTGTGGGCGGCGACGCTCATCTTCATCGGCGGCTTCGTCCTCGGGCCGCTCGTGCAGAAGTACGCCTTCGGCACGTTCTGGAGCGGCTTCCCGGCCGGCACCGACCTCACGGACAACAAGACGGCCTTCATGTTCCTGTTCTGGATCGTGGCCCTGGCCGCGGGGCGCAAGGGCCGGCCGGCCCGGCTCGCGGTGGTGGTTGCGTCCGTGGTCACTCTCGTCATCTACCTCATTCCGCACAGCCTGTTCGGGTCCGAGATCGATTATACGAAGCTAAAATAAGGAGGGGACGGATGAAGAAGACGGGGATCGTGATCCTCGCGACCTTGGCCCTGGCGGCCGGGTCGGCATTGGCGCAGGCGAAGAACCCGCCGGCGAAGGACATCCCGGAGAACGTCCTCGGCGTGTTCAAGAGGAACTGCGCCGGCTGCCACGCCGGCCTGACCGCGCCGAAGGGGTTGAAGCTCGTCCCGGGCAAGGTGGCGTCAGCGATCGACGCGCCGAGCAAGGAGGCGCCCGCGCTCAAGCTCATCGATACGGCCGACCCGGCCGCGAGCTACCTCCTGAAGAAGGTCGAGGGGGCGGCCGGCATCCAGGGCAAGAAGATGCCGCCGGGCAAGACCCTCCCCGAGGCCGACCTCAAGACGCTCAAGGACTGGATCCTGGGGCTTAGGACCAAGTCGCCGGACCCCGCCGCCGCGCCTCACTTAAGCTGGAACCGGACGGTCACGGTAAAAACAATCGGCGTCGGCTTGCCGTCCTTGATGTAGGGCTCGTAAACCCACTGTTTCACGGCGTCGATGGCCGCCTTGTTCAGGAGGGGGATCGACCGCAGGACCATGACGCCCTGGACGTGCCCCGTCGCGTCGGTCTTAATGCTCAGGATGACGACGCCTTCGACGCCCGCCTTCCTGGCGTCTTCGGGATAGGCGGGCTCCACGGAGTGAATGAGCCGGGGCGGCTTGATGTCGCCCTCGGCCTTGACCGCGCCCTGCGCGAACTTCTCGAGGTCTTTCTCCTTGTCCCCGCTTTTCAGCATGAAGCGCACGGCGACGGTGAAGATCACTTTGCGCGCCTTGCCTTCGATGATCAGCGGCTCGTATTTCCATTGCTTCACGGCATCGATCGCCGCCTGGTCGAGGAGCGGGATCGACCTCAGGATCCTCGCATCCTCGACGTTCCCATCCTCGTCGGTCCGAGCCTCGAGGATCACGACACCCTCGACCTGGGCCTGTCGCGCCCTTTCCGGGTAGACCGGCTCGACGGATTTGAGGAGCTTGGGGGGCTTGATGTCGTCAACGGCCCTCACCGCCCCCTTTTCGAATTCCTTTTCGGCCTGGATGTCCAGGGCCCCGACGGCCTTGGCGACCCCGCCCTGGACGCCGCCTTCGACACCGCCCTGGACCCCCGCGGCGCCCTGTTCGTTCTTGAGGTCGAACCGCACGGCGACGGTGAATGTCACCGGCTTGGGCTCCCCGTCGACGATCGCCGGCTCGTATTCCCACTGCCTGACCGCGTCGATCGCGGCCTGGTCGAGAAGCGGGATCGACCGCAGGACCTTGACCGCGGCCACGCGCCCATAGACGTCCGTCGTCGCTTCGAGGATGACCACGCCCTGGACTTTGGACTGGCGGGCGATCTCCGGATAGACCGGCTCGACGGACTTGACGAGCTTGGGGGGAGCGCTCTCGCCTCCCGCCCCTTTGGCTCCGCCGCCGGGCGCGAATCCCGAGCCGAGAACGCTGAACGCCAGGAAATAGGGATTCCCCCCGGTGTCCTCGAAGCCGAAGACGGCCGCGTTCTTGGCCGGGATGGCGAACTCCATGTCAAGGAGGCTCGCCTTCTCCTTGGCCCCCTGCTCATAGACCTCGATGTGGAACTGGCGCTGCTCGGACCTGCGGCCTCGCGTCACGAGGATGAGGTACTCGCGGCTGTCCAGCCGGAAGATGTGGAAGGCCTTGGCGGCCGGGTCCTTGCCCAGCTCGAGGTTCGCTTCCGAGAGGAGTTTCGCGTCCTTGAGGTTGAAGACCTGGCGGACCTGACGCTCCACGGTCTCGTCCGATTCGACCTCGAGGCTCGTGTAATTTAGGAATCTCAGGAAGGAGGAGGTGACGACCTTGGCCGGCGGCGCCCCGGCGTACCGGAGCCCCTCGAAGATGCGCAGGTTCAGCGCGGCGCCGGGCCAGGGCGGCGCACCCTGGGGGCCCCGCTCGGCCGGGTCCTCGGCCCGGAGGCCGCAGATAAAGATGCCCATCAAGCCAACGACGAGAAGACAAGCGGCGAGCTTTCTCATGGTCACCTCC
>DATKJS010000110.1:0-2595 GCA_035543515.1 Terriglobales bacterium
GCCGCGGGGCCGGGCCTGTTTTGTCTTCCCGGAGAGGCGAAGGGAGGACTTCCTCGCGGCGGCGAGGGCGAGCGGGCTCCGGGTCAAGCGCTGGCGGTCGGTGCGGCCGAGGGCCGGTGAACCGTCCAACCTCTTCCTGGCCGAGCTCGGGCCGGCGGGAGGCGCCGGGAGGGGAGGGGCCAGCGCCGGCGGCAAACGCGGTGCCGAGGTCATGCCTCCGCTCCTCCTTTTCAAGCGGGGCGGCGGATATACAATGGAGGCCGAGGCGATCTTTTCCGGCCGACCGGACTGATGCCGGACACTTGCCGTCCACTTGCGAACAGTGCCCGGGCCGCTATTCAACGAACACGGCTCCGGGGATCTATGGCACGGCCGGATCCGGACCAGGACCCAGCTAGCCCATGTCCTCGAGCACGTCGCCCCGATGGCGGCCGAGGGGTACGGGAACCATGAATAGGGGAGATGCCAAGAGAGGAGAGGCCTGGCCTCGCTTGATCCTATGGTCTTCCCTGCGGACCGAGCATCGGCCCGGCCAGGATCCGACTCCCCCAATGCTCTCTCCCACGGTCATTCCGGGTTATCGTTTCCGGCCCAGGCGCCGGCCGAGACTCCAGGCCCAGGCAACCAAGAACGCCCCCCGCGAGTCCATATGGGCATAAAGTCCTGATCGGAGGAACAGCGATGAACACGACCGCCCTTGCCCGCCGCGCCGCCGCTCCGGCCTCTCTAGCCATCCTCTTGGCCGCCCTCAGCCTGGGAGCCGCGCCCGGCGCCGCCGGTCCCGCCTCCGGCGACACGCCCTCTATAGAAAGCCGGGTCGACGCCCTGTTCGCCAAGTGGAACAGCCTGAACACACCCGGCGCGGCCGTGGCCGTCATCAAGGACGGCCTCGTCGTCTATCGCAAGGGCTTCGGCTGCGCGCAGCTCGAGTACGGCATCCCCATCACCCCGTCCACGGTCTTCCACGTCGCCTCCGTGTCCAAGCAGTTCACGGCCATGGCAATCACTATGCTGGAGGCGGCGGGCAAGCTCTCGGCGGACGACAACATCCGCAAGTACCTGCCCGAAATGGCCGATTTCGGCGCGCCGATCACGATCCGGCATCTGCTCAACCACACCAGCGGCCTCCGCGACCAATGGGACCTGCTGGTCCTTTCGGGCTGGCGCAGGGACGACGTCATCACCCAGGCCCAGATCCTGGACCGCCTTCGGCGCCAGAAAGAGCTGAACTTTCCCCCCGGTTCGCGCTACCTCTACTCCAACTCCGGCTTCACGCTCCTGGCCGAGATCGTGTCTCGCGTGAGCGGCATGCCCTTCACCGATTGGACTCGCGAGAACATCTTCGAGCCGCTGGGGATGACCTCGACCCATTTCCATCTCGACCACACCGAGATCGTCAGGGACCGCGCCTATTCCTACGACGGCGACCCCGGATCGGGGTTCCGGCAGTCTGTGCTCAACTACGCCAACGTGGGGGCCACGAGCCTCTTCACGACGGTCGAGGACATGGCCAACTGGCTGCGCAACTTCGAGGACAGGAGGGTCGGCGGCGCGGCCGTATGGGACAAGATGCTGGCCAAAGGCGTCCTCACGGACGGAACCGAGATCGACTATGCCCGCGGGATCATGATCGGTTCGTACAGGGGGCTCAAGACCATCGGCCACAGCGGCGGGGACGCCGGGTTCCGCAGCCACGTGGTCTATTTCCCAGGCGAGAGGTTCGGCGTCGCGGTCTTCTCGAACCTCGGCTCGTTCGATCCGGGCGCGATGGCCCTGCGGATCGCCGACATCTACCTGGCCCCGCAGCTCGCCGCGGCCGCTCCCGCGGCGGCCGCAGAAAGCCGGACGCCCCCGGCGGCGGCCGGGCCGGCTCCCCGACCCATCGTGCTTTCGGCCGAGAGCCTCAAGGCCTACGTCGGCACGTATTGGCTCGAGTCCGGCCTGCTGCGCAAGCTCGTCATCGACAAGGACAAGCTCATCTATGTCCGGTCGAGCGACAACACGTCGGAGCTGACGCCGCTCTCGCCGGCGCGCTTCAAGATGCTCGGCGTCACCGGCGACGTGTTCATCGATTTCGCGAGCCTGTCGGGGGGCCTCTACAACGCCTTCACCTTTACGGAGGCCAACGGAACAAAGATTCAAGCCAAGCGGATCGAGCCCTTCGAGCCGAACGAGGCCCAGCTCAAGGAATACGCCGGGAGCTATTATTCAGACGAGCTCGACACCCGCTACGACCTGGTCCTTCGATCCGGTTCGCTGCGGCTCGCGGTCGGGCACAACGAAGAAGCCCAGGTCTCGCCGTTGAAGAAAGACCTCTTCGCGGTCGAGAGCGCCCAGATCCAGTTCGTCCGGGACGGCCGCGGACGCGTTTCCGGCTGCCGGCTGTCGACCGACCGCGTCCTGAACCTCAAGTTCGTCAGAACGGGCCGCTGACAGAGAGGCCTAGGCGGGCTTGACCGCATGGCTTGCCCTCGAGGGTCAGAACGGGTTCAGGCGTTGAGCGAGAGGGGGCAGGCTACGGTGCCCCCCTTTTTCTACGGCCAGTCGGCAACTACTTCTTCAAGGCCGTCTTGATGTCCGCCAGGCCGACGCCGA
>DATKJS010000111.1:0-12064 GCA_035543515.1 Terriglobales bacterium
CGGCCGCGGAAAACTCCCCCGACGGTTCTCTTGGACACGTCGGGGAGCGGGAAAAATGCCCCGGAATCGAGATAGAATGTGAAGGCGTCCCGGCTGAGGATAACGCCGCTAACGGCGAGGCCGGAGCTCTTCGGCTGAGCCGAAAGGAGCTCCTCCCAGCTCCCCGAGTCGGCGGCCGCGACGGCTGGAGCCGCGGCCAGCAAAAAGGCGGCACCTGCGATGCTAAACGCTTTCCAGATTCCCATCCCGCCCTCCACGCCCCGACTATAATGCCCGGAGCCCGCGCGTGTCAATCCGGGCTGGCGCGGGCGCCCGGATGCCTATGGACAATCCGCCGCTTTCTTCCCATAATAGGCGCATTCCTTCCATTAGAGCTGGAGGTGCCCCGTGTCGTCATCCGCAAGAGCCAAGCGCTTGACATTCGCCGCGCTAGCGGCGCTCGTCCTGGCCGCGTCCCTTCCCGCGGCCGGGCCGGCGCCCGGCCCGCAGGCCCCGGCCGGCCTGCGCTGCGAATACCTCGATAACCCGGTCGGCATCGATGTCCGCCAGCCGCGCTTCTTCTGGGTCCTCGGGCACACCGAGCGCGGCCAGGCCCAGTCCGCCTATCGGGTCCTCGTCTCCGCCGACCCGGCGCTCGCCGCGGGCGACGTCTGGGACAGCGGCAAGGTCGCCTCGGCCAGGTCGACCCAGGTCGTCTTCGGCGGCGGGGCCCTGGAGAGCGGCAAGACCTACTTCTGGAAGGTCATGTTCTGGGATAAGGACGGCCAGGGAAGCCCGTGGAGCGAAGCGGCGCGCTTCGAGACCGGCCTCTTTGACCGCGCCGAATGGAAGGCCTCTTGGATCGGCGGCGGCAACCAGCTCCGCAAGGAGTTCTCGCTCGCCGGGCGGGCGCGGCGGGCCCGGGCCTACGTCTGCGGCCTTGGCTACCACGAACTCCGCGTCAACGGCCGCAAGGCCGGGAACCACGTCCTCGACCCGGCCTGGACGACCTACGACAAGCGTGCCCTCTACGTGACATATGACATTACGAACTCCCTGCGCCAGGGACAGAACGCCGTCGCGGTCGTCCTCGGCAGCGGCTGGTTCAAGTCGAGGGCCCTTCTCCTCCAGGTCCTCGTCGAGCTCGAGGACGGGACGAAGGCGGTCTGGACGAGCGACGCGACGTGGAAGGCCGCGCCGGGCCCGATCCTCGAGGACAGCATCTACAACGGCGAGACCTACGACGCCCGCTTCGAGACGGCCGGTTGGGACAGGCCCGGGTTCGATGACAAGGGCTGGGCCGCGGCCGAGGCCGTCAAGGGCCCGGCCGGCGTCCTCTCCGCGCAGATGATGCCCGCCATCCAGGTCGTCGATACGCTCGTGCCGCTCAAGATGACGAATCCGCGACCCGGGGTTTACGTCTTCGACATGGGCCAGAACGCGAGCGGCTGGGCGCGCCTCAGGGTCAAGGGCCCCCGGGGCACGGACGTGCGCCTCCGGTTTGCCGAGATGCTCTTCGCCGATGGCATGATCAACCAGGACAACCTCCGCAGCGCCCGGGCCGAGGACCATTACATCCTCAAGGGCGACGACGACGAGACGTGGGAGCCGCGCTTCACCTACCACGGCTTCCGCTACGTCGAGCTCACGGGATTCCCGGGAACGCCGGGCCCGGACACTCTCCGCGGCCGGGTCGTTCATTCCGCAGTGCGTCCTGTCGGCAGTTTCGCCGCCTCCAAGGACATCCTCAACCGGCTCCAGCGCATCATCACCTGGGGCCAGAAGACGAACCTCCACAGCATCCCGACCGACTGCGACCAGCGGGACGAGCGGATGGGCTGGATGGGCGACGCCCAGGGCACGGCCGAGGAAGCGATGATGAATTTCGACATGGCCGCCTTCTATGCGAACTTCGTCCGCGACATCCGCGACGTCCAGGACGACAAGGGGCAGATCACCGACACCGTGCCGCACGTCTGGGGCTCGAGGCCGGCCGACCCGGCCTGGGGGGCGGCCTACCCCCTGATCTGCTGGTACATGTACCAATACTATGGCGATAGGCGGGTCCTCGAGGAGCAGTTCGACGGCCTCAAGAAATACGTCGAGTTCCTGAGGGGCCGTGCCGAGAACGAGCTCCTGCGGTACAGCTACTACGGCGACTGGGTGGCCGTCGACAAGTGCCCGGGCGCGGTCGTCTCGTCGTTCTACTATTATTACGACACGAAGATCCTGGCCGACGCGGCCCGCGTGCTGGGGAAGGCGCAGGACGCGGCGGTCTACGATAAGCTGGCCGCCGACATCCGGACGGCCTTCAACCGGGAATTCTACAACCCGAGGACGGGCGATTATGCCGACGGGACGCAGACGGCCAACACCCTGCCGCTCTTCCTGGGCATCTCGACGGAGAAAGAGGGCGGCGCCTGGGGCCGGCTCTTCGACAACATCGTCTACAAGCACGACTCGCATCTGACGACGGGCATCATCGGCACGAAATACATCATGGAGCTCCTGACCCGCAACGGCGCCTCCGACCTCGCCTACGACATCGCCGTCCAGACGACCTACCCGAGCTGGGGCTACATGATCGAGAACGGGGCAACGACGCTCTGGGAGCTCTGGCAGAGGCGCGAGGGGTCATCCATGAACTCTCACAACCACCCGATGTTCGGGAGCGTCGGGGCCTGGCTCTACAAGGCGCTGGCGGGGATCACCATGGCGCCGGGGTCGGTCGGATACGAAAAGCTCGTGCTCCAGCCGCAGATGGTCCGCGACCTCATGCACGCTTCCGGGACGATCGACACCCTGCGCGGCGAGGTTGGCTGCGCGTGGTCGCGGACGGACGGGAGTGTGCGGGTCGAGCCGGTCGTGCCGGTGGGGTCGGAGGCCGAGGTCGTCATCCCCAGGTTCAACTTGAGGCATGTCCGGGTGACGGAGGGCGGCCGGGCCGTCTGGGAGAACGGGGCGTTCGTGCCGGGCGTCGCGGGCGTCGCGGCCGCGGCGGACAAGGACGGCGCCATCCGCGTCAAGGTCGGTTCCGGCCGCTACGCCTTCGTCCTCGAGGGTGATTAAATCGGGGACACAATACTCATTGCCGAATTACCGTGCGTCAGCGGCCCGGCCCCGGGATATCCGAGGGCGCGGGATAGGATAGGGACATTGTGCCGGAGGTGCGTGTCCTTTCTTTAGCCGAGGAGGTTGGCCATGAATTTCCAGGAACTGATCAGGAAGCGATACAGCGTCCGGGCCTACAAGCCCGACCCGGTCGAGGACGACAAGCTCGCCCGCGTCCTCGAGGCGGCGCGGCTGGCCCCGACGGCGGCCAACCGTCAGGCCTTCCGCGTCATCGTCGTGCCGACCAAGGGCCGCGAGGCGGAGCTCCGCCGGGTTTATGGCCGCGAGTGGTTCACCCAGGCCCCGCTCGTCCTGGCCGTCTGCGCCGTGCCCGGCGAGGCCTGGGTCCGCAAGGCCGACGGCTGGAACGCGGCCGAGGTCGACGCGACGATCGCCATGTCGCACATCATCCTCGCCGCGGCCGAGGAGGGATTGGGGACCTGCTGGATCGCCGCCTTCGACCCCGTCGCGGCGCGCGAGGCCCTGGGCCTGCCGCCTGACATCGTCCCCTCGGCCCTCACGCCCCTCGGCTACGCGGCCGACGCCCTGCCGCCGAAGAAGCGCATGACCGTCGCCGAGCTCGTCCGTCACAACCGCTGGTAAACTCAGGACGATTTTTTCCAATACGCCGCCCAGGCCGTGGCCAGGAAGAACCAGCCGAGCGAGGCCAAAAGCAGGGCCAGCTTGTAGTCCGCCTCGGGCAGGATGCCCGCGAAAAAGAGGACCGGCGCCGCGAGGCAGAGGGCCAGACTCAGGATCGAGGCCGCGCCCAGAAATGTCTTCATGAGGGCCTCCCTTCGGCCAGGGGGGAACCGTCCCGCCCGCCGGCCATGACGGGCTCCGTCTCGCGCCGCCCTCCGGTCACGGCCATCAGCGCCGTGTAGGCCGCCGCGGCGATGAACCACCCCGGCAGCCACTTGAAATAGAGGTGGAGCGGCAGGAGGAAGCAGGCGGCAATCGTCCCCGGCCAGACGGCCAGGGCCGCCCAGTTGAACGCCCAGCCCTTTTTCTCGGCGCGGTATTGCTCGAGGCCGAGGAGCGGGAAGATCCAATGCTCGGTGAAGACGACCGCGCCGATGGGCATGAGGACGAGCCCGTAGATCGCGACGTAGTCGAGGAGCTTCAGGAAAAAGACCGGGAAGCAGGCCAGGATCGTCGTCGCCGTCCCGGCCAGCAGGGTGATCTTCCAGCGCGGCCAGTTCGGCGTCACCGTCTGGAGGGCGAGGCCGGCCCGGTAGAGCGTCGGGTTGGCCGTCGTCCAGCCGGCCAGGAGCACGGCGCCGATGCCGGCCGCACCGGCCGCCTCGAAGGCCATCAGGCCCGGGTCCATCTGCCGCCCGACGGCCGCGACCATGACCCCCGAGCAGAGCCAGGCCAGCATGTGCCCCGGGTAGACGCCGAAGGCGGTGAAGAGCCCGTAGGTCCAGCGCCGGGCGTAGCGGAAGATGGCCATGTCGGAGAGGCCGATGTGCATGGCCAGGTTGCAGAACCAGGCGAAGAACAGGATGTGCCAGAAGCCGAGCTTCTCCTGCCCCGCGGCCGGGACACCGTTCCAGATCTTCGTCGTCGCCACCTGCCAGAAGTTGGCGAGGCTGCGTTCGACCCCCAGCCGCGGCAGCACGGCCGCGGCGCCGGCGATGAAGACGACGAAGATCCAGGGCGAGCAGACCTGAGCGAAGCGGCTCAGCTTCTCGAAGCCGAGGATGGCCATGGTCGTGAAGGCCGCGCCCAGGACGAGGACGAGGACGACCCAGCCGACGCTCGTCGGCAGGACGGCGTCCAGCCGCGGGACCCTGATCCCGAAGAGGAGGCCGACGGCCGTGGCTGAGACCGAGATCATGGCCCCGGCCAGGACGCAGTAGAGGAAGGCGTTGGCGATGTTGTAGAGGAACGTCACGCCCGGCCCGGCGATCTTGCGCAGGTACCAGTAGAGGGTCAGCCGGGTCCGGACGGCGATCGGCGCGCAGACGAACGTCCACGACAGGACGGCGAGCAGGTTGCCGAGGAAGAGCCCGAGGAGGAGGTCGCGGGCCGTGACGCCGTGGAGGACGAAGAACGCGCCGATGACGAACTCGGTCGCGGCCACGTGCTCGCCGGCGAAGAGCCCGGCGAACTTGCCGCCGGACTGGAGCTTGTCCGGGGAGACGGGCTCCCGGTCGAACTCGTAGAGCCGGTCCATGCTCGAGGCGAGCTTGGACAGCCGGTCAGCCACGGCGGGCGCGCCCCCGCAATGGATATCGCATCCCTGCCTCCTCGCCGGTCGTTGCCATTAGTTATACATAAGCGAGGAGCCCAGGACAAGCCGTCGAATTGTCAAGAGGGACAGTCCCCCCCCGGGGGGACTGTCCCTCTTGACAATTGCCTGTCCCCCCTTGCGTTGGCGCGGTAGTCCCCTTTGCAAGTCCCTCTTGCCCTCTTGTTGTCTCGCCCGCCGTTCGGGTCTATAATTCGGGCATAAGGAGGGGACCATGAAACCGCGCGACCGCGACAAGGCCAGGGCGCAGGCGCTCGAGCTCCTCAGGAAGGCCCGGGTCGTCCTGACGCCCGAGGAAAAGGACAACATCGAAGTGGCCGACCTCGGCCTCGACGACATCCGGCACGTCGGCCTCCAGGTCGTCGTTTACGAGAACAACGACCGCTACTGCGCCAAGGAGCTGGTCCTCCTTCCCCGCCAAATCTGCCCGGAGCACAAGCACCCGCCCATCGACCACCGCAACGTCGGCAAGCAGGAGACCTTCCGCTGCCGCTGGGGCAAGGTCTATCTCTATGTCGCGGGCGACCGCACGCCGAAGCCTGCGGCGCTCATCCCGGCGCGCTACCGGCGCCATCTCAACGTCTGGCACGAGATCGTCCTCCATCCCGGCGACCAGTACACGCTGCCGCCGAACGGGCTCCATTGGTTCCAGGCCGGCGACAGGGGCGCCGTCGTCTCCGAGTTCTCCTCGACAAGCACGGACGAGCGGGACGTCTACACCGACCCCCGGGTCCGGCGCGTGGCATGACCTCGAAGGAGAGGTTCCTGGCGGCCCTGGAGCGGCGGGTGCCGGACCGCCTGCCCGTGACGACCCACCACGTCATGGACTTCTTTCTCAAGGCGCACATGGGCGGCGCCTCGGCCGAGGCCTTCTTCGATGCCTTCGGCCTCGACCCCATCCTCTGGCTGTCCCCGCAAAAACCGGATTGGTCCCGGGGCGATGATTACGACCCCGGCCAGCCCGACCCCGGGCCGCGCGAGCCGCGGCTCGTCGTCTCGGACGACTGGCAGGTCGAGCGCGAGGACATCCCGGACCCGGAATACCGGACCGTCCGCTACCGCTTCATCACGCCGCGCAAGACCCTGACCACGGTCCTCCAGAGCTCCGAGCACACGTCCTGGATCACGGAGCGGCTGGTCAAGGACAAGTCCGACATCGACGTCATCGGCGACTTCGTCCCGGCCCCCCTCTGCGACGTCGACGAGGTCAACCGCCGGGCGGCCGCCTACGGCGAGCGCGGCCTCGTGCGCGGCGCCATCCTGTCGTTCGACGTTTACGGCCAGTCGGGCTGCTGGCAGGACGCGGCCTGCCTCTACGGCATCGAAAAGCTCATTCTCGAGACCTTCGACGACCCGGGCTGGGTCCACGCCTTCCTCAAGATCCTCTTCGAGCGCAAGAAGGCCTTCATCCGGTCCATGGCCGGCGCCCGCTTCGACCTCGTCGAGCACGGCGGCGGCGACGCCTCCTCGACGGTCATTTCGCCCAAGATCTTCGACGGGTTCGTCGCCCCCTACGACGCCGCGCTGACCCGCCTCGCCCACGAGGCGGGACAGCGCGTCGTCTACCACACCTGCGGCGGCATGATGCCCTTCCTCGATCGGATCGCCGACATGAAGCCCGACGCCATGGAGACCTTCACCCCGCCGGCCATGGGCGGCGACACGGACCTCGCCGAGGCCAAGCGGCGCGTCGGCGGGCGCGTCTGCATGATCGGCGGCTTCGACCAGTTCCACTTCCTCACGGGCTGCACGCCGGAGGAGACGCGGCGCGAGGTCCGGCGCTGCTTCGAGGCAGCGGGCGCGGGCGGCGGGTTCATCCTCTCCCCCTCGGACCACTTCTTCGAAGCCGACCTCGAGTGTCTCCGGGCTTACGCCGACGAGGCCCACCGTTGCGTCTATTAGGCAGAGGGCGAGCGGTCCGGCCGCCCGCCTAGCGGACTTCGAATTCCATGATCGACGCCGCGGCCGCGCCGGAGGCGTCCTTCGCCTCGACCCTGAACGCATGGCGGCCGGAACGGAGCTCGCCCGTCGCGAGTTCGACGAGGGCGAGGGTCGTCGGGCCGTTCCGGGACATCTTGACGACCGTGACCGGGACCTCCGACATGGCCGCCCCGCCCGGCTCGCCGAGCGCGGCGGAGAAGCGGATGTCGGGGGCCGGGGAGCCGGAGGAGCAGCGAAGGGCGGCTAGGAGCTTGTCCGATCCCGCCGGGACGGCGCCGACGAGCGGCGCATAAGCGTCCGCGGCGTATCCGAAGAGCGCCGAGAGCGATTCCTCCGTCGAGGCCGAGAGGTCGAGAGCCCGCGCGTCGGGGACAAGAAGAAGAGGCGGGTCGAGGACCAGCGGCGTCCCCGCCGCGTCCGGCACGACGAGCGACGCCGAGCCCCTCGCGCCGAGGCCTGTATCCATGTTCCGGAGGACGATCCGGCAGGTGGCGCGGCCGGGCCTCGCCTCGAGCACGAAGCAGGGGAAGAACGTGTCCTTGCCGGACGGCTCGCCGGGCAGCGGCAACTTGAACCGCTTGATGAGGCCGATCTCGCCCGCCTCGTCGAGAAGGAGGAGATAAGCCTCGGACTTCGCGCCGAGGACGTCGCCGAGCTCCGCCCGGGCGGCGCGGGCGAAGACGGCGAGCCCGGGCCGCCCCTTGACCGTCACGGCCGTCGCCGCGACGGGAATCTCTTTTGGCGCCTGGAAGCGGGGGACGTCGCTCAGGGCGAGGTCGGTCACGTGGAGGAGCTTCTCGAAGCCCGAGTATTCCTTGAAGGGCTTGGCGTCGAAATAACCGCCCTGGGCGACGACGTCGCAGCCCGGACGCTTGACGCGGACCTTGATCCGGTGGAACTTGCCGTCCCACGCCTCGCCGACATAATAGCCGAGAACATAGAAGGCGCCGGTGACGCTTTGGATGTCGCCCGCGGCGTGCTCCGCGCTCACGGTGCTGGCGTAGAACCGGCCGCCCGTGACCGAGGCGAGCTGCCGCAGCGAGTCCGCCCCGGCGAAAACGGCGCCGGGCGGCTCGGGCCCGGCGGCCAAAGGGAAATCCGTTTCCGACTGGCTCCTGGAGACGTCGAGGGTGTAGACAGGGGCGTTCGAGGCCTTGAACTCCTCGAGCATGCGGGTGAAGTCCGAGCGGACGCCGGCGTCGGCCAGGCCGGCGTCGAGCTCCCGCATCTGCTGAGAGAGGGCGTCCAGCGTCGACGGCGTCGCGAACGTCCCCGACCCCCTCCTGCCGAACAGGACCTGCGCGGCGATCCCCTCCGAGAAGAGGATGACGTTCTTGAAGCCCGGCAGGCGGCGCAGGGCGACGGCGAGGTTCGTGAGGGCGGCCAGGAAGTCGCGGGCCTTGTCCACGTAGCTCAGGCGCACTCCCTCGTCGACGCGGTCGGAGCCCTGGAGGCGGGACTGGCGGGCGAAGAAGGCGTCTCCGGGTGTATCGTTCTCGGCCCTGGCCGTCCGCTCGCCGAGGAGCTCCCGGCTGTAGATGAACTCGGTCAGGTTCTCGGCCCGGCCGGCGGCTTTCTTCAGCCCGAAGCCTTCGACCAGCCGGCGGACCCGCTGGTGGTCTGTCGTCAGGTATTCGTGGATGACAAGCCCCCGGTCCGGCGTGTACGAGAGGAGGGCCACCTCGTCTTCAGGGCGGAGCGTCGCGTCGATGAACCTGAGCCCAGCCTCCCTCGACTTGAGGACGCCCCGGGGGTCCGTGAAGGCGAAATCGAAGAGAAGGAGGAACTTCCGGCTGAGGCTCGATGCGCCGGCTGGCGGCGCGGCCGGCTCCTCCGCCCCGCGAAGGAAATGCCGCTCGAAATGGGTTACGGCGGCGGCCCGGCCGTTGTCGGTGACCTCAAAGTCTTCGGGCTTGAGGTCGGCCACGGGAACGCCGCCCTTGCCCGCGACATAGACCTGGACGAGCTTGAGGGAAACAGTGACCTCGTGCTGGAGGGGCTTCCCGGCGCTGCGCGCCGTCTGGGCCGCCGGCCGGACGGCGAGGACGAGCAGGCCGGCGAGGAAGAGCAAGATGGCGAAGAGCGCTCCTCGCATCGCGATTCGGCCCCGTCTCCGCGCGGCAAACAAGTCGATGGGCATCTCACCCTTCCCGGCAAAGCCAAGCCGGCAGGTTCATTGTAACAAAAAAGCGACGCGCCGGACAGCCGCGCAAAGGAGGGCAAGAGGGGACGCACGCCTAAAGTGCGCCCCCCTTTCCCCGGTCCCGGGCGTCGGGAAAAGAGCGACTGGCCATGAAGCGTGGGCAAGGGAAGAATAGGGACCGTCCCCAAGGGGGACTGTCCCTCTTTGTCTCTATTCGTGAGCCGCTTCGGCCATGGCCGCGACGTTCGCCGGCGGGACGTCGGGCAGGATGGCCTCGTGACTGGGGCTGACGATGAGGTGTGGCCCGAGGACGCGCTTGATCCGGCGGACCTCGGCCTTGACCTCGGCCGGCGTCCCCCGGTTGAGGACCCGCTGGGTATCGAGCCCGCCCAGGAAGGCGATCCGGCCCCGGAAGTCCCGGGCCAGGGTCTCGGCATCCATGTTCGCCGCCCGGGCCTGGATCGGGTGGAGGCAGTTGACGTCCGCGGCGATGAGTCGGGGGATGACACGATGGATCGAGCCGCAGGAGTGGAGGACGACCTGATAGCCGCGGCGACGGGCCTGGTCCGTGAACTTCCGGAACCAGGGCAGGACGAAGGCGTCGAAGAGGGCCGGGCTAATCATCAGGTCGAGCTGGGTGCCGAAGTCGTTGCCGAAGAAGTAGCCGTCGACGAGGTCGCCCGCGGCGTCGAAGAAGCGCTCGTTGGCGGCGTGGTAGAAGCCGCAGACGCGGTCGGTCACGGCCCGGACGACGGCCGGGTTGGTGCGCATCTTGACGAAATACTCCTCCATGCCGAAGAGGTCCATGATGTCGTGGTAGAACGGGGCCCAGAAGCCGCTGGCCCGGTAATAGTCGCCGGCCTCGCTGAGCGTCCGTACGGCGTCGGCGAAGTCGAGGGCGGCCGGGTCCGGCCAGGGGAAGCGGTCGAGCTCGGCCGGGTCCTCGACCGAGGCGAGCGGCCCGGCCTGGCCGTGCGAGGTTTTCGCCAGCCCGAAGTCGAAGAGCCGCCGGCAGGATGGGTCCCGGAAGGTCGACTCGATGAAGCTCGGCGAGATCCAGCGGTAGTCGTCGCCGAGCTTGCGCCGGAGCTCCTCCTCCGCGCTTGTGCCGAAATAGCGGTGGAGGACGGGCCAGGTGTCGGCGTGGGGATTGCCGAGCCAGAAGCCGCGGCGCGGGCCCGGCCGGAGGGCGATGATGTCCTTCAGGAGCTCGCGGCTGGTCACGCGGGCAATTTTGCCCCTGACGCCGGCGTCTGTCAACTGCCTGGCTTCACGGGCCAGCTCGCTGGCGCCGCGCGGATCAGCGATAAGGGGAGGGGTAAGAAACGGGGACATGCACCGGAGATACGTGTCCCCGTCCGATCCCCCGCCGGTTTACGGACGGCCTCCCCTTCTGGTATATAAAGAGACCCCGGGACACACGCAAGGAGGCCTCATGAGAATCCGACCGACCGAGACGCCGGCGCATTGGCCGCTCGTCCTGCTCGCCCTCATGGTTTTGGCGGGCGCGGCATCCCTGTGGGCCGAGGGACCGGCCGCCGCCGCGCCGTCCTGCCTTTATAGAACGACCTTCATGAGGGCGGCGCCAGGCAAGCTCCTCGAGCTCATCGACCTCGTCAAGGGACGGCTGCCCGTCATGGACGCCGCGGGCGATGCGCGGCCGCTCTGGTGGCGCCACATGGAGGGCGACCAGTGGGACCTGATGCTCCTCTTCCCGATGGGGAGCTACGCCGAATACTACGCGAAAACGCGCCTCGCCCGTCGCGAGGAGGCCGCCGCGGCCGCCGGCCTTTCCGACAAGGACTTCCTGGAGAAGCTCGGCGCTTGCGTCTCCTGGCAGGAGGACGTCTTCGTCCTGGGACCGCCGCTCGAGGCCGTGAAGAAAGAGTTCGACGCCGCGACCTTCTACCACGTCGAGATGTTCGTCGCGCTCCCCGGCAAGCGGGCGGAGCTCTTCAAGGAGCGCGAGATGGAGAGCGCCTACCAGGTGGCCATCGGCCGGCCGGCGACGATGACCTTCGTCCGCGACCTGGGCGCGGCCTGGGACATGTTCTCGCTCGGCTGCTACCGCGACCTCCAGCATTGGGCCTCGACGAACGACGTGTCCAAGGAAACGCGGGAGGCGGCGGCGCGCCGCGTCGGTTTCTCCGGCGCGAGCGCCATCGGCCCCACCATGCGGAGCCTCATCGACTACCACCGGGACACGATCGGCAGCGCCGTCAGGTGATCGCCGGACGGCCCCGGCCCTGACGGAACAGACGGACGCCGTCGTACATGGCGACGACGTTCTCCGGCGGGACGTTGGGCAGGATGTTGTGGACCTGGCAAAAGACGAACCCGCCGCCGGGAGAGAAGGACGCGATCCGCTCGCTCACGTGGCGGCGGACCTCCTCCGGCGTCCCCTCGGGCAGGACGTGCTGCGTGTCGCAGCCGCCGCCCCAGAACGTCAGGTCACGGCCGAATTCCCGTTTGAGGAAAGCCGGGTCCATGCCGCGGGCGCTCGTCTGCACGGGGTTGAGGATCTCGACGCCGGCCTCGATGAGGTCCGGGATGATGTCGACGACGGAACCGCAGGAATGGAGGAAGAGGTGGAGGCCGCGGCGCCGGCGGACCCGCTCGAAGAGGAGCTTCTGGCG
>DATKJS010000112.1:0-6913 GCA_035543515.1 Terriglobales bacterium
GCGCAGGCGGCGCCGAGGCCGCCCGAAAGCCCCCGTTTGGAAGGGGGCCCGTCGGCCTTGCGACGGGGGAACCGGGACAGGTTCCCGGGGCCGGGGGATAAGGACGGCCTTGGCGCCACCATGGCCGAGAACTGGCAGGGACGGGACCGGCAGGGGGCATATTCCGAGGAGCGACCATCAGGGGCGGGGCGGAGTGATTCGGAGCGCTGCTTCTGAGAAATATCCTAAGCCAGAGGGAATTTTTCGCGGGGGACGGTCTTTTTTAAATCAGGCGCTGGCGCCGCCCTCGAGGCTTGTGATCTTCCCGGAGATATTCCGGTATCCGGGGTTCCAGCTGAGGACGTCCTTGTAGAGCGACAGGGCCCGGTCCTTGTCGGAGGCCTGCTCGTAGAGCTCGGCCAGGTCGAACTCCAGGGCGTAGTACTGGTCGCTCCCCTCCCGGGCCAGGACGAGGGCCTTCTTCAGCCACTTCTCGCCGTCGGGGAAGTTCCGGCGCTGGCGGTGGCAGTAGCTGATCAGGCTGAAGCACTCGAGGGCCAGGGCCTTGTCCTTACTGGCCTGAGAGAACTCTTCGATGGCCTCGGTGTAGAGCCCCTGCTCCATGAAGGCGATGCCGAGGTGGTAGTGGATCTCGTTGTTGTCGGAGCTGACCTTGGCCCGGAGGTCCTTCTTGAAATCGGCGACGATGTTGGAGAGGTCCCGCTCATCCTGGGTCATCTCGCCCTGGACCTGGCGCGCATAGGCGGCCTTGAGCATCCGCAATTCCTCTTTCGCCTGCTTGGAGAGGTCGTAGAAGCGCCGCTCGCCGTCCTGTCCGCTCATGAACGGGATGATGTCGGTCTCGGCGAAGATGTCGGCCGTGCTGACCTTGTCGCCGTCGAGCGCCTCCTCGGCGAACGGGCCGAGCGTCGGCCGCCGCTCTTCGATCCTCTCCTCCCGCTGGACCTTCTCCTTTTTCTTGTTGGCCTCGAGGGCGCTGGCCTTCTCGACGCGGCGCCGGAGCTCCTCCTCGTCGATGTGGGTCCGGACCTCGTCGAGGACGGCGATCTTCTTCATGATCTGGGGCTCGTCGGGATAGCGGAGGGTCAGGTTCTCGAGCAGCCGCCGGGCGATGCGGACCAGGCCCTGCTGCATGTAGAGGTCGGCCTGGGCCAGCGTCTCCTGGATGGCCTCGCGGTCCTTGCCGGTGACCTCGGAGACCTCCTCCTCGCCGGTCTCGTCCGGGAGCCCCATCTCCTTGCGGAGGGCGCGATATTCCCGCGCGAACTCGGCGTCGTCGCCGCGGATCTGGCGGAGCTCGGTCAGGACGGCGAGCGTCTTCTCCTTCTCGCCCTGCTTGCGGAGCTCGTCGAGGAGGGCGCGCAGGACGACCTCGAGCTTCTTCGCCTCCTTGTTCGTCCGGTAGATCGAGGCCAGGCGCTCCAGGGCCGGAGGGTGCGGCCGCTCGCTCTCCAGGATCAGCCCGAGGAGCCCGATGGCCTTCTCGTCCTTATGCTTCTTGATGAGGTTCGTGATGAGGGGCTCGAACAGCTCGTAGGCCTGGTCAAGCCGGTCCTTGAGGATGCGGATGCGGCCGAGCTTGACCCGGGCGTTGACGTTCGTCGGGTGGCCGTTGACGATGTCGGTGAAGATGGCCTCGGCTTTGTCCACGTCCCCGGCCGCGAAGTAGAAGTTGCCGAGGAGGTTGGTCAGGGCGAGGTTCTCGGGCTGGTCGCGAAGGCTCGCCTCGACGAGCTCGATGGCCATCTCCGGCTTGCCCCAGCGCCTGTAGAGCTCGACCAGGCTGACGATCGTCCCGGAGTCGGTCGGGTTGAGGCTCAGGGCTTCCTTGAGGAGGGCTTCGGCCTCCTCGAAGCTCCCCTGGGCCGTCCGGATGGCGGCGATCTCGCCGAGCTGCTCCAGGGCGGCGTCGATGTAGCCCTGCTGCCGGTAGAGGTCGGCCAGCTCCTTCTTCAGCCCGAGGTCCTCCCGGTCGAGCTTGCAGACCTTCTCGTAGACGTGGATGGCCTCCTGGAATTTCTTCTCCTGGAGGAAGCGGGCGGCCGTCTTGAGGTATTCGTCCTTGGCGTCGGACTGGAAGCCCTGCTGGCTGTAGAGGTCGGCCAGCTTGAGCGAGATGTCGGCGTCCTGGGGCTGGATCTTGTAGACCTTCTTGTAGATGGCCAGGGCCTGCGAGTATAGCCCGCGCTTCTCGTACTCCTCGGCGACCTTGAGGAACGAGCGGACGGCCCGGTCGGGCGTGTTCAGGCGCATGTAGAGGTCGCCGATGATGTTGAGGGTCCCGACGTCCTGCGGGTCGGTCCCGACGAGGCGCTCGTATTCGGCGATGGCTTCCTTGATCTTGCCGGTCTTGACGAAGCGCTCCGCCAACTCGATGGTCCGGATCCGGTCGATGCGGCCGCTCATGGCGTTTCCCCCTCCCTCATCCCAGCTTGAACGACATCCGGTGGAGGCCGGTCGGGCCGCGGTCCCGCAGGCGGCGGAAATGCTCCTCCGTCCCGTAGCCCTTGTTCCGGGCCAGGCCGTAGCCGCGGTACACGTCGTCGAAGGCGTCCATGAGGCCGTCGCGGAAGACCTTGGCCACGATCGAGGCCGCGGCGATGGATACGGACTTCCGGTCCCCCTGGAGGATGCCCATCTGCCGGTACTCTACCTCTTTCAGAGGATAGCCGTCAACCAGAAGGCAGTCCACGGGGAGCGCGAGGTTCGCGATGGCCCGCTTCATGGCCGTCTGCGTCGCCCAGTAAATGTTCATCTCGTCGATCTCGGCGCTGCTGGCCGTCCCCATCCCCAGGGCTTCCGCCTCGCGGAGAAGGAGGCCCGCCAGTTTCACCCTTTTAGTCGGGGAAAGCTGCTTGGAGTCGCGAATTTCTTTGGCCCAGGCCGGGGGACGACCCGCGAACCAGGCGGAGGGGAGGACCAGGGCGGCGGCGACGACGGGACCGAAGAGCGCCCCCCGGCCGACCTCGTCGACGCCGGCCACAACCCGGCAGCCGGTCCGGAAGAGCTCCCGCTCGATCTTTAAGCCGGCCACGCCGCGGCGCCAGGGGTCAGGATTCCGGCTGCTGTTGCTGCTGCTCTTTGAGCCGGGCGGCCTTGCCCTTGAGGCTGCGGAGGTAGTAGAGCTTGGCCCGCTTGACCTTGCCCTTGCGGACGACCTCGATCTTGCGGACCATCTTCGAATGGAGGGGGAAGACGCGTTCGACGCCGACGCCGAACGAGACCTTGCGGACGGTGAAGCTGGCCTTCATGCCGGCGCCGCGCCGGGCGATGACGTCGCCGCGGAAGACCTGGATGCGCTCCTTGTCGCCTTCCTTGATGACGACATGGACCTTGACCGTGTCCCCGACGTTGAAGGGTTCGACGTCCTTCTTCAGGTGTTTATCTTCGAACGTTTCGACGAGGCTCATGATGCCTTCCTTTCGTTCTTGATTTCAGCCAAGAGCTCCCGGTCTTCCGGGGCCAGGTCCTTGCCCTCCAGGAGGTCCGGGCGGCGCTCGAGCGTCTTCTCCAGGGCCTTGCGCCGCCGCCAGCGCCCGATCTTCCCGTGGTCTCCCGAGAAGAGGACCGACGGGACCTTCAGGCCGCGGAACTCCCGCGGCCGGGTGTAATGGGGGAAGTCCAGGATCCCCTCGGCGAAGGAATCGTGCCGGACGGAATCCTCCTTGCCCACGACGCCGGGCACGAACCGGGCGGCCGCGTCGACGACGACGACCGCGGCCGGCTCGCCGCCCGACAGGACGTAGTCGCCGATCGAGATCTCGACGTCGGCGAGGTGGGCCGCGACCCGCTCGTCGACGCCTTCATAGCGGCCGCAGACGAGGACGACCTGCCGGCGCGTGGCGAGCTCCCGGGCCAGGGCCGAGTCGAACCGCCGGCCCTGCGGAGAGAGCAGGCAGACGCGGCAGTCGGGCTCCTTGCGGACGGCCTCGACGGCGGCGAAGACCGGTTCGGGCTTCAAGACCATTCCTTCCATTCCCCCGTAGGGACGGTCGTCGACCTGCCGGTGCTTGTCCCGGGTGTAATCCCTGAGGTCGTGCACCGAGATCTCCAGGAGCCCCTTCTCGCGGGCCCGTCCGACGACGCCCCCGGCGAAGACGCCGGCGAACATCTCGGGGAAGATCGTGATTATATCAAATCTCATTCAAGTCCAAAAGGCCGTCCGGCGGGTCGATGACGATCTCCCGCCTCTCCGGGTCGACGCGCCGGCAGATGGCCTCGACGAACGGCACGTAGACCTCGCTCGCACCCCGGGCGACGACGAGGACGTCCTGGCCGCCCGCCGCCAGGATGCCGCGGACGGTCCCGACCTCGGCCCCGCCGCCCGTGACGACGCGGCTGCCGATGAGCTGGAAGTCGTAATAGCGCCCGGCCTCCAGCGGCCGGAAGGCCTCTTCCGGCAAGTAGACGTCCCGCCCGGCCAGCGCGTCGGCCCGGGCGAGCGTGTCGATGCCTTTGAGCTTCAGGACGTGGGAATTCCGGTCGAGCTCGAAGGACTCGACATCGTATGCCTCGAACCCCCCGGGCCCTCCCAGGACGACCCGTTCCGGGGCCGGCCCGGGGAGGCCCTTTTCCAGGAGCTTGACCTTGAGGCGCCCCTCGCGGCCCTCGCTCCTGAGGACCTTCCCCACCCTGACGAGATCAGCCTTTTTCAATGATCTCGAGGTTGAATCTCCTCTTGAGTTTCATCCCGGCCGCCCCGAGGATGATGCGGATGGCGCGGGCCGTCCGGCCTTGCTTGCCGATGACCTTGCCCAGGTCCTCGGGGGCCACCTTGAGCTCCAGGATCGTCGTCTGCTCCCCTTCGAGCTGGGACACGACCACCCGGTCGGGGTTGTCCACCAGCGCCTTGGCGATCATTTCCACGAGTTCTTTCACGGGGACCTCCTTGATTAAGGTTTGGCTTGCTGCGGTCGTTTCGTGGATGGCGAGAGTTTATCCAAGAGAGACTGAACGGTCCTCGAAGGACGAACGCCTTTGGCGATCCATGCGTTCGCCTTCGCCAGGTCGATCTGGACGTCCACGGGCTCCTTGAGCGGGTTGTAGGACCCGAGCGTGTCCAGGGCCTGGCTCTGCCGGGCCTTCTTGGAGTCCATGACGACGATCCGGTAGGAGGGTTTCTTCTTCGCGCCAAATCTCATCAGTCGCATCGTGATCATTGTGGTTTCACTTCCGTCCTGAACTAAATTGCTGAAAAATCATAGCGGAATTTCGCCCGCAAGTCAACTTCTTTTCGGCCCCTGTCCCCTAAAGTGGACAGCTTCGCAGATGGCCGTCGCCGCCCGACAAAACCGCTTGTCGGGGGCGGCGGAGGGGTGCTATCCTGAGTTCCCGGCCGCCCCGCGGGCGCATCGGCCATGCGGCCGGGGAGGAGGGCGGAACGATGGCCAAGATCTATTACGTCGGCGACTGGGCCGTGCTCACGGGGCCGGTCTTCGCGGAAACCCCATTCTACTACTCCCACAAGGGCCTTGATATCTTCAACTACGGGGTATGGCTCAAGGACGCCTTGGAGTCGACGGGCCAGCACTCCGTCCTCTCCGTGCCGACCTGGGATTTCTACAACAAGCTCGGGCCGGGGGACTATGAGCGGATCCTCGAGGAGCACGACGTCCTCATCTTCAGCGACATCGACGCCAAGCTCTTCCAGCTCGCGCCGAGCTTCTTCGACCGTCAGAAGTTCGGCAATGGCGTCCTGACCTTCCCCGACCGCATCCGGCTGACCCTGGAAGCCGTCAAGAAGGGGAAGGCGGCCCTCTTTCTCGGCGGCTGGTACTCGTTCACCGGGGAGCAGGGCAAGGGGGGGTGGGGCCGGACTCCGCTCCGCGAGCTCCTGCCGGTCCGCTGCCTCGACTACGAGGACCTCGTCGAGAGCACGGAGGGCTTCGATGCCGAGGTGGCCGGAGCGGGTGAGCCCGTCTTTCGGAACATCCACTTCCCGACCATGCCGCCCATCCTCGGCTACAACAAGACCCTGCCCATCCCCGAGGGCCGGGTCCTGGTCAGGGTCAAGGAGAGCGGCGACCCCCTCGTCGCTTCGCGGAGCTACGGGCGCGGCCACGTCCTGGCCTACACATCGGACCCCGCCCCGCACTGGGGCTGCAATTTCATCTTCTGGGAGGAGTACGCGCCCTTCTGGCTGGCCTGCGTCGACCACGTCCTCGGCCGGAAATAGCCGGGGCCCTACTTCAACTTCCCCAGCATCTTCTGGAGCTGGGGCCGTTTCATCATCCTCTGCATCTCCTGGAACTGCTTGATCAGCCGGTTGACCTCATGGACGGGCCGGCCGCTGCCCTTGGCGATCCTCAGGCGGCGGCTGCCGGTCAGGATCTTCGGGCTCTCGCGCTCCCGCGGCGTCATCGAGTCGATGATGGCCCCGAAATGGACGAGGGTCTTGTCGTCGATCTCGGCCTTGGCCAGGGCCCTGAGAGGCCCGACCTGCGGCAGGTGGCCGAGGACACCCGAGAGCGAGCCCATCTTCTTGAGCTGGACGAGCTGCTTGCGGAAATCGTCGAGGGTGAACTCCTGCTTCCGGATGCGCCGGGCGAGCTCCTCGGCCTGGGCCGCGTCGGACTCGGCCTCGGCCTTCTCGATGAGGGTCAGGATGTCCCCCAGGCCGAGGATGCGGGAGGCCATTCGGTCGGGATGGAAGACCTCGAGGTTGTCGGGCCGCTCGCCGACGCCGACGAACTTTATGGGCCGGCCGGTCACGGAGACGATAGACAGGGCCGCCCCGCCGCGGGCGTCGCCGTCGAGCTTGGTCAGGATGACAGAGGTCAAGCCGATCCTCTCTTCGAAGGCCTGGGCGCTGCGGACGGCGTCCTGGCCGGTCATGGCGTCGCCGACATAGATCGTCTCGACGGGCTGGAGGAGGTCCTTGGCCAGGCGGAGCTCGTCCATGAGCTCGGCGTCG
>DATKJS010000113.1:0-10066 GCA_035543515.1 Terriglobales bacterium
GCCCTCGCTCGGCGCCCTGCGCGAGCTCCTGCGGTTCCGCTTCCCCGGCCTGACCCAGAGCCTGGCCCTCCTCCTCGGCGGGGCGGCGACGGGCTTCACGGGCAGCGCCACCTCGGTCTCGCGCTTCCTCAAGGTCTAGGGACCGGACGGCGGGTGTCCTTGTCCTGCCCCTTCCGGCCGTGATATGATAGGTTTTCCCCGGAGGAGCCATCCATGATGCCTGGCCGCGGAAAAGTCTTTTTCGCCGTCGCGATTTTGTTCGCCGCTTTAGGCCTGGGCAGTCTGGAAGCTTCCGAGCCACGGCCGAACCTCCTGCTCATCACGATTGACACTTTGCGCCCCGATCGGTTGGGCTGCTACGGATCGCCCTACCTCAAGACCCCCACCATCGACAAGCTGGCCGCGTCGGGCGTTGTCTTCAGCCGCGCCTTCGCGCACACGCCGTTGACGCTTCCGTCGCACACCAATATCCTCCTCGGGACAACGCCGCTTGCGCACGGCGTCCATGACAACGGGCTCTTCAAGGTCCCTGAAGACCTGCCCAACCTCGCCACCTATCTAAAACAGAACGGCTACGCCACCGGCGCCTTCATCGGCGCCTTCGCCCTGGACTCGCGCTTCGGGCTCGGCCGGGGGTTCGACGCCTATGACGAAGATTACGGGTCCGGCACCGATATGGGCTTTAGGTTCGCCGAAAGAAAAGCGGAGGCGGTCATTGGAAGCGCCCTGGCTTGGCTCAACGGCCGGCCGGGGCCGTGGTTCGCCTGGGTCCATTGTTTCGACCCCCACCAGCCCTACGAGCCGCCCGAGCCGTTCCTGACGCGGTTCAAGAACGACCTCTACAGCGGTGAGGTTGCCTACCTCGATGCGGCCCTGGCCAAGCTCATGGGATTCCTCGAGAGCTCCGGCCAGGTGGGCCGGACGGTCGTCATCTTCACGGGTGACCACGGCCAGTCGCTGGGCGAGCATGGGGAGTCGACCCACGGCTACTTCGCCTACGACTCGACGCTCTGGGTCCCTCTCATCATCTCCGCCCCCGGACTCAAGGCGGGCCGCGTGGCGGAGAACGTCTGCCACATCGACATCTTCCCGACCGTCTGCGACCTCGTCGGCCTCGACCGCCCGGCCTATCTCCAGGGCCAATCGCTTCTGCCGGCCATGCGGGGCAGGGGCCTCGCGTCCCTGGCTTCGCGTCCTATCTATATCGAATCCCTCTACGCCTATTACCGCCGCGGGTTGGCCCCGCTCCGGGGGTTCATCGAGGGTTCGAAGAAGTTCATCGATTTGCCCATTCCGGAGGTCTATGACCTCGGGACCGACTTCGGGGAGGCCCATAACTTGGCCGGGAAAGACGTCAGCCGGGAGCAGGCCGAGCTGGCCGCGCTGACCCAGTCGGAATCTGTTCGGCAGGCCAGCCCGAGACCGGGGTTGCGGGCCGAAGATCTCGAAAGGCTCCGCAGCCTCGGCTATATGACCGGTTTCCAGCCGCCGAACAGAACGAACTTCGGGCCGGCGGACGATCCAAAAGCCCTCCTCCCCTACTATCGCAAGTACGAGGACGCCCAGGACCTCTATTTCCGCAACGAGACGGAAGAAACCATCGGCCTGCTCAAGGAACTCATCCGGGAGAAGCCGGACTTCGACATGGCCTATACCCTCCTCGCGGCCATCTATGAAAAGCAACGGCGGATGACCGACATAGAGGCCGTGCTCAAAGCGGGCTTTGAGGCCAACCCCAAGAGCTACAGTTTGGCTCTCGAATACGGGATGGCCCTGGCCTCGGTCGGCCGGAACGACGAGGCCATCCGCGTGCTCGAGAAGGCTGCGGGCATGATCGATTGGGACCCCGAGCTATGGAATAATTTCGGCCTCGCCTATGCCGGAAAAGGCGACCTCGAGGACGCGCGCACGGCCTACGAGCGCGCCCTTTCCCTCGATCCCAAGTCCTCGGTCGTCCTGTCCAGACTGGGCGCGGTCGAGACCGAGCTCGCCAGGAAGAACAACGACGGGGAGTCTCTGCGTCGGGCCATGGAACATTTCAAGCAGGCTATCGAAAGCGATCCGAAGGATGCCGAGGCTTACAACGGCCTAGGGGCGGTCTACGGAATGACCGGCGACCTCGACGCGGCCATCGCGTGCTGGGGACAGGCCGTCGCGATCGACCCGGGCCACAGGTTCGCCCTCTACAACCTCGGGACGGCCTACCTCGGCAAGGGAGACAAGACTAACGCCCGGAAGTACCTTGAAAGATACAAGGAACTCTGTTACCGGGGTCTGCCCCCTGACGAGAAGGCGGCCCTCGACGCCCTTCTCGAAAGGTGCCGCTGAGGCTTCTTCGCGTGACCTCCGTCCGCGTGTCATAAGCCCGCGAGGCCGAGTCGGTCGCCCCCTTGACGGGAAGGACGGGCCGGCGGGGAGTATTCGTTGACAAGAACGGCGTTTAGGGCTATCCTTTAAATAGAAGGGTCGGATCGGTTGCCGGGGGGAAGGGACAACGCCTCCGTGGAGCCTTGTGCGTAAAGGAGACCGGTCATGACTCTGAGACAGAAACCTACCGTTCCTACCCTTGCCGCCCTCGCCCTGCTGGTCCTTCTGGCCCCGCCTTCGCGGCCGCAAGAAAAGGCCGCCGGCGCCGCAAGCGTGGTCGTGCGGGTCTTCGACGGCGCGCGGTTCGTCGAGGGCCTCACCCGCGAGGATTTCGAGATCGAGGTCGGCGGCGTCCCCCAGAAGATCGAGGCGCTTTATGAGATCGACAAGAGCGCCGTCGTCCGCAAGGAGGGCGAGGCGGCCGCGGCGCCGGACACGTCGCGCAAGTTCTATCTCCTCTTCCAGATGTACGAATACGACCCCAAGGTTTCCGACGCCCTCCGGTATTTCTTCAACAGCGTCCTCCTGCCCGGCGACACCCTGGAGGTCCAGACGTCCCAGAAGAGTTACATGCTCACGCCGCAGGCCTTCGCTAAGAAGCCAAAGGACGTCCTGGCCAAGGAGATGGACGACATCATCCGCAAGGACATCAACCGGGGGAACTTCGTCTACAAGGAGCTCGTGCGGGAGCTCCGGCGCCTCGTCCAGGGCATCGAAGGCACGAATCCCATCGGGGGGGGCGACGAGGCATCCGGTGCGATGGTCTCCCAGTTCGGGCTCGAGCAGATGATGAACCAATACCGCGAGTCCCTGGCCAAGCTCGAGGCCCTGCAGATCATCGAGGAAGGGAAGATCGTCGCCTTCGCCCAGGCGCTCAAGAAGCAGAGCGGCCGGAAGTTCCTGTTCCTCCTCTTCCAGCAGGAGTACCGGCCGGAGATCGGCACGCAGGCCCTCAACACCCTTATCGATAACAACCAGGACAACCAGACCGTCCTGGCCGACCTCCACGAACTTTTCCAGGTCTACCACCGCAACATCGTCTACAACGTGAAGAGGGTCGTCGAGGCGTACTGCGATTCCGGGGCCGACGTCAACTTCCTGTTCATGAGGAAGACGCCGGAGAGGTTCGGCAACATCAATATGCGGGAACAGTCCGAGGACGTGTTCAATCTCTTCTCCAAGATCGCCGAGGCCACCGGAGGCATCGCCGAAACGACCCAGAATCCGGCGGCGGAGGTCCAGGACGCCGTCCGGACCGCGGAGAGGTATTATCTGGTGGCCTTTAGGCCGGCGCCGGCCGCGACATCCGGTGCGTTCCAGCCGCTGACGATCCGGGTCAAGGGAAGGGGCTACAAAATCCTCAACAGTCAGGGGTTCATCGCCGACTGAAGCCCCTCATTGTTCCCCGCGGGCTCCCTGAGCGCGGAGTTTTCTCCTACGGGATTTTGGACAGAATCCATATTTTTGGATTCCATCTCAGTTATCGCTTGGCTCTTCCGATTTAAGTATCTGATATTTCTACGGTTTCATTTTCCCAAGGCTCTGATCTCCTTGGCATGAATATTGCTCTAAGCAAGTTTAGAAGTTATGGTCTATTATGCAATCCCACAATGAAGAGGGGGTGAGAATGACACCGGTCCTCTACGCCTGTGGAGGGAATCGGATGGAGTGGGCCACCACTCCCGGGTAAGGAAAGCGAACTCCAAATCCTAGGAGGACAAGTGAAGAGAAGCTTAATCGTATTCTCGATTCTCCTGCTTTCCCTATCCCTCGCAGCTCAGGTCAGAACCGGGACCATCTGGGGACACGTCACCGACACGCAGGGCGCGCCGCTTCCCGGCGTTTCCGTCACCCTGAAGTCCCCCTTCATGGCTCCGATCACCACCGTCACGAGCGAACAGGGCATCTATCGTTTCCCCGCCCTGGAACCGAGCAATAACTACGCTCTGACGGCCGAGCTGCAGGGATTCAAGAAGCAGGAAAAGACCGGCATCATCGTCGTCATCGGTCAGCAGTCGGCGATCGACCTGACCCTTGAACAGGGCAAGATGGAAGAGGAAGTGACGGTCGTCGCCGTCACCCCGACGGTCGATGCCAAGAAGACCGCCGTCGGCAAGAACGTCACGCAGGAGATCCTGCAATCCCTGCCGACCTCCCGCGATCCCTGGAACGTCATGCAGATGGCGCCGGGCATCCTGATGGACCGTGAGAACGTCGGCGGCGCGGAGTCCGGTCAGCAGGCCGGCTACCTCACCAAGGGCGGCGACACCAATCAGGGCGTCTGGGCCGTTGACGGCGTCGTCGTCACCGACCCCGCGGCCATCGGCGCGTCCCCCATTTACTGGGACTTCGACTCGTTCGAGGAGATGAACATCACCACCGGCGGCGCCGACGTCAGCATCCAGACGGGCGGCATCGCCCTGAACATGGTCACCCGCCGCGGCGGCAACAAGGTCAGCTTCGGCGGCCGGTTCTACCTGACCGACGGCGGCAAGTTCCAGGCCAAGTGGTCGGATGCGAAGCTGGCGACCTACGGCCTCGGGCCCGGTCGTTACAACAAGATCGATACGATCAAGGACTACGGCTTCAACGTCGGCGGCCCGATCGTCAAGGACAAGGTCTGGCTATGGGGCTCCTACGGCGTCCAGGACATCTTCGAATACGCCGTTACCGGCACGGTGCAGAAGCCGCTCATCACCGACTACAACTTCAAGCTGAACCTCCAGCTCATCCCCTCGAACCGCTTCGAGGCCCTGCTCATCGCGGGCGCCAAGAAGTTCCTCGGGCGGTCCGTCACCCAGTCGTTCCCCGAAGGCAAAGACCAGGACAGCCCTTACCACTTCGGCGACCCCGTCCTCAAGCTGCAGGACGAGCAGATGATCGGCAATGACCTCCTGATCACGGGCAAGTTCGCCTACATGAACGCCTCGTTCCAGCTCATCCCCCACAGCGACCCGAACCAGACCAACCTCGTCCACTACGACGCGACCAAGGACCTCTGGACCGACAGTTCCTACTACATCACGACGCGGCCGATGTACGATTACAACCTGGCGCTGCAGTACTACAACGACAAGCTGTTCGGCGTCAGCCACGAGATCAAGATGGGTGTCGAGTACTCGAGCCGGCGCGTGACCACGGTCTCGGCCTACCCGGGCAACGTTTACGAGCAATACAACTTGAATTTTCCCGACATCGACCCGTCCGGCACGGGCGCCTATGTGTACAACCCCGGGGCGACCTGGTGGCAACTCTACAGCCAGTACAACATCGACTACGGCGTCCAACAGCTGACGGCCTTCCTGCAGGACACGGTCACGACCGGCCGGTTCAACTTCCTGTTGGGCGTCCGCTACGACCACCAGCAGCCCAAGATCAACGCCAGCACAGGCTACACCGTCGATAACAACCCGGTCTGGTCGACCTACTTCGATCCCGCCACCAAGGCCGCGATGGCAGCGTTCATACCCGGCGTTGCCACGCCCAACATCAAGCCCAGCTACCATTGGAACGTCTTCTCGCCGCGCATCGGCATCACCTATGACCTCTTCGGCACGGGCAAGACCATCCTCAAGCTGAGCGGCTCGATGTACGGCGACTTCATGGGCTCGGGCTCGGCCTCCTACCTCTTCGCGCCCCAGGGCGTGTTCAGCGGCTGGATGAACTGGTATTGGCTGGACGGATACCAGGGCGTTGTTGACGGCGCCATCCAATACGGCGCCAAGGACGGTAAGATCCAGCCCGGCGAATGCGTCGTCCCCGACCCGACGACATATGCTCCCGTCCAAGTCTTCAATCCCGCCGGCACCGCCGTCAGCGATGCATACTTGGCCCTCCAGGGTTACCAGTGGGGCGGCTTTACCCCCGGCAGCACGACCCCCGGGGCCTCCTCCTACTTCGTCAACAATAACGCCACCTGCAACCACACCTGGGAGGTCCTGGCCACGATCGACCACGAACTCCTGCCCGACTTCAGCGTCGGCCTGAACGCCACGTGGAGGAAATATAACCACTTCACCTGGAATCCCGCCTACTACACGAACGGCCCTTATGGCGATTACAGCATCGACGGCCAGAGCGTCATCCGCGACTACAGGCTTTACGAAGTGGCCGGCCAGATCCCGGATGCCTCGGGCCTGGGCGTCAACATGGGCCAGGGCACTGGGAGGGACTATTATCTCCTGACGCCCGGCTACGCCTATACCCCCTACGCCCTCCACACGCTCAACACCAACTACCAGACCTATTGGGGCGTCGACCTCGTCTGGAACAAGCGGCTCTCCAACAAGTGGATGCTGGACGGCTCGGCGACCTACTGCGACCAGAGCTACCATTACGGCAACGGCTACACCAACACCGCCGGGAATTTCTGGGCGGTCCAGGACCAGATCTATGCGCCCAGCATCGGCAGCGCTTCGGGCAAGTTGGGCCAGTATATCTTCTCCCACTGGCTGTTTAAGCTCGAAGGCCTGTACCAGCTGCCCCTCGATTTCAACGTCTCCTTCACCTTCAATGCCCGCGCCGGCCACCTCATCGCCCACACTGCCACCATCACCGACAGCCGCTGGGCCAACAGCTACAACCGGAGCGTCGGGGCCTACCTGGACGTCTTCGGCAAGGAGACGCTGCCCGCCTTCTACCAGCTGAACTTCCGCCTCGAGAAGCTGATCAAGCTCGGCGACACCGGCCGGATCTACCTCATGGCCGACGTCTTCAACGCGCTCAACAGCTCCATCATCAACCGCCGCTACGACAAGAACTCGGGCACGATCCGCATCAGCACGACCGGCGTCGTCAGCAATACCCCCTACGCCAACTACTACAAGGTCAACGAGATCCTGAACCCGCGCGTCACGCGGCTCGGAATCCGCTTCCAGTTCTAAGCTGACCTCACACACGCACCTGTTCGAAGCCCCTCCCCCCGCCGGGGGGAGGGGCTTTTTTTTTGCGCGGCCGGCCGCGGTGGCGACGGCGTGATAGAGCATGATAAAATAGAGCGAGAGGGAGATTCGATGCGCCGATCCCGTTTGCCCTGCGCCGCGACGGTCGGCCTCGCCATCGCGGGGCTGGCCTGGCTCTCCTTTCTTCCCTTGGCGGGCGCCCCGGCGCGTCCGAACCTGCTCCTGGTCACGGTTGACACCCTGAGGCCGGACCGGCTCGGATGCTACGGCTCCACGCACCTCAAGACCCCGGCCATCGACCGCTTGGCGGCGGCGGGCGTCGTGTTCAGCCGGGCCTTCGCCCACACGCCGCTGACCCTTCCCTCCCACGCCGACATCCTGCTCGGGACGACGCCGCTCCGCCATGGTGTGCACGACAACGCCGATTTCAAGGTCCCGCCGAACCTCCCCAGCCTGGCCACGTTCCTCAGGGAGAGCGGCTACGCGACGGGCGCGTTCATCGGCGCCTTTCCCCTCGACTCGCGCTTCGGCCTCGACCGCGGCTTCGACGTCTATGACCAGGGCTACGGCTCGGGGACCGGACTGGACTTCAAGTTCGCCGAGCGGCGGGCCGAGGCCGTCGTCGCGGCCGCGCTGGCGTGGCTCGAGGGACGCCCGGGTCCGTGGTTCCTGTGGGTCCACCTGTTCGACCCCCACCAGCCCTACGACCCCCCCGCCCCGTTCTCGGAGCGGTTCAAGAGCGACCCGTACAGCGGCGAGGTGGCCTATGCGGACGCCTCCCTGGCCAAGCTCCTCGGCTATCTCGAGGATTCCGGCCAAGCGGGCGCCACGGTCGTCGTCATCACTGGAGACCATGGGCAAGGGCTGGGGGAGCACGGCGAAGCATACCACGGCTACTTCGCCTACAATTCGACGCTCTGGGTGCCGCTCGTCGTCTCCGGACCGGGGGTCAAGCCGGGCCGGGTGGAGGCGAACGTTTGCCACATCGACATCTTCCCGACCGTCTGCGACCTCCTCGGCCTGGCCCGGCCAGACTACCTCGAGGGGCTGTCGCTCGTGCCGGCCATGAACGGCCAGGACCGCGAGTCCCTGGCCTCGCGGCCGATCTATTTCGAGTCGCTCTCGCCCTACTACACGAACGGCTGGGCCCCGCTGCGGGGGTTCATCCGGGGGCCGAAAAAGTTCATCGGCCTTCCCCTGCCTGAGCTCTATGACCTTAAGGCCGATTTCGGCGAAGCCAGGAACCTGGCCGGGCCGGACGTCGCCCGGGAGCGGGCCGAGCTCGACGGGCTAGTCAAGGCCGGCGCCGCCGGCGCCGAGAAGGCCGCCCGCTCGTCGCTGGACGCCGCGGCCCGAGATAAGCTCCAGAGCCTCGGCTACGTGGGTGGGTACCAGCCACCGGCCAAGGACAAGTTCGGCCCCGCCGACGACCTAAAGGCGCTCCTCCCTGCCGAGGTCAAGTTCGAGGAGGCCCAGGACCTGTACTGGCGGGGGCAGGCCGGTCAGAGTGTCACCATCCTCAAGGAGCTCGTCCGCGGGCACCCGGACTTCGACGGCCCCTATATTTTCCTGGTGACGGTCTACGAGAAGCAAGGCCGGACGGCCGACGCAGAGGCCGTCCTGAGGGCGGGGGTCGAGGCCAACCCCCGCAGCTTCAAGCTGGCCGTCCAATACGGCGTCGTCCTCGCCGAACGGGGCAAGAATGACGAAGCCATCGCCGTCCTCAACAAGGCCGCCGGGGTCATCGACTGGGACCCAGAGCTCTGGAACTATATCGGCGTCGCCTACTGGAACAAGGGCGACCTCACGAACGCCATCGCGGCCTACGAGCACGCCCTGTCCCTCGAACCGCGCTACGCCGTCGTCCTGTCCAACCTGGGGACGGCGGAGGCGACCCTGGCCATGAAGAACCGGGACGCGGCCGCCCTCGGCCGGGCCATGGACCATTTCAAGCGCGCGATCGAATCCGACCCCGCGGACGCCGCCGCCTACAACGGCCTGGGCGGGGCCTACCGCCTGCTCGGCGACGTCGACGCGGCCGTCTCCTGCTGGGAGAAGGCGGTCGCCCTCGAGCCCGACCATAAGTTCGCCCTCTACAACCTCGGGACGGCGTACCTCGATAAGGGCGACAAGGCCAAGGCCCGGACGTGCCTGACCAGGTACAAGGAGCGCTATTACGGGTCCCTGCCTGCCAAGGACAAGGCCTCGCTCGACGCCCTCCTCGAGAAATGCCGCTGAGCCTTTGTTTTCGCCCCTCCGTATGCTAAAATGACGTTTACGAGCTTATCGGGAGGTCGGACATGAAAAGAACCCTCATCCTAACGCTCTGCGCCCTGTCGGTCGCGTCCATCCTGTCCGCCCAGGAATGGAAGGGCCAGGGGCGGATCCCCGGCATCGTCGTCGACGACAAGGGCGCGCCCGTCGAGGGCGTCCGCGTCAAGTTCTTCTGCCCGAAGTGGAACGGCGGCTTCGAAACGAAGACGGACAAGGACGGCCGGTGGACCGGGGCCTGGATGCGGACCGGCATGTGGAACATCGATTTCGACAAGGTCGGCTACCTCCCGGCCCATAAGTCCCTGCAAATGAACCAGTTCGAGAAGTACAAGGAAATGAAGGTGGTGATGAAGAAGATCGAGGGACTGGTCGTCAACGGCGAAATGAAGAAGGACCTCACGGCCGCGAACGACCTCTTCGACAAGAAGGAATACGACAAGGCCGTCGACGCCTACAAGGCCTTCCTGGTCAAGTACCCCGACGCCTATTTCATCTGGAGGAATGTCGGCAACAGCTATTTCCTC
>DATKJS010000114.1:0-16382 GCA_035543515.1 Terriglobales bacterium
CAGCTGAGCTAGCGGTGCGAGACTTCGGAAGACGCGTTCCTGAGCATTTGGGCGGCAGAAGGGAACCCGGGGTCTCTAGCGGGCAGGATGCTTGCGGCGGAGCTTTTTCACGCGCTCGGCCACCCAGCCGGGCTTCACGACCTGGCGGGCGCGACCGATGGCCAGGCTCCCCGGCGCGACGTCCTTCGTGATCGTCGAGCCCGCGGCGATGTAGGCCCGGCGGCCAATGCGGACCGGGGCGACGAGCTCCGTGCCCGAGCCGATGAAGGCGCCGGCCCCGATCCGGGTCGGGTTCTTGCGCACGCCGTCATAATTGCAGGTGATGGTGCCGGCGCCGATGTTGACGTCCTCGTCGACCCGGCTATCACCGAGGTAGCTCAGGTGCTGGGCCTTGGAGCGCGGGCCGAAGACGGTGTTCTTCATCTCGACGAAATTCCCCACCTTGGAGCCGGTGCGGACGACCGTCCCCGGCCGCAGCCGCGAGAACGGTCCGACCTGGGATTCGTCCTCGACCCGGCTCCCCTCGAGGACAGAAGAGCTCAGGACGCGGACGCGGTCGCCGACCCGGCACCCGGCGATGTGGACGTGGGGATAGATATGGCAGTCCCGGCCGATGCGCGTCGGGCCCTCGATGACGACCGAGGGATAGACGACGGTCCCGGCGCCCAGCTCCGCCTCCCAGTCGATCCAGGTGCTGCGGGGGTCGAGGAGCGTCACGCCCCGCCGGGCGAGGCGGCCGTTCTTGCGCTGGCGCAGCAGCCGCGCCGCCCGGGCCAGGTCGGCCCGCCCGCCGACGCGGAAGGTCTCCTCCGCGGCCGAATTCTCGGTCAGCCCGACCCTGCGTCCGCGGGCGGCGAGAAGGGCGGCGAGCGTGCGCAGCCCCGCCCCGCCTCTGGCCCGCACGGCCGCCGGGAAGACGGCGAGGAGGTCGGAGGCGGAAAGGACGGCGATCGAATCCCGCTCGAGGTCGGGGCCGCAGATCATGAGCGCCAGCGACAGGCTGTTCCTGCGGCGGGCCGACGCGAGCCTCTTCAGGGTCTCCGCACGGATGAGAGGCCTGTCGGCCGGGACGATGACGAGGTCGGCCCCCCCCCACCCTCGCAGGTGCGGCCGCGCGGCGAGCAGGGCTCGGCCGACGCCGGCCGACGCCTTTCCTCGCTTCGCCGCGGGGCCGACAACGGCAAGAGGGATCCGTCCGCACGAAAGGCCGGCCGCGGCCTCCTTGCCGATGCCGCCGTCGAGGGCCAGGATGACGCGCCCGGGGCGCAGGCCGGCGGCCGCGTCCATGAGGAAGGCGGCCAGGGGCCGGCCGAGGAGCGGTGTCAGGGCCTTCTCCCCCGCCGAGGCGAAGCCCAATCCCCCGCTCCCCCCGTAGACGAGGACAATGGGCTTCCGGCTCATGCGAGTCTGACGATGAGCTTGAACTTCTTGTCGTCCCAGAGCGGCTCGAAATCCGGCTCGTTCTGGGCCAGGGTGGCGAACGTCTTGTCCTTCTGGATGGCCTTCTTCAGGTATTCCAGGCAGGCGTCCGTCTGGCCCATGAGGCCGTGGACGTCGGCCAGCAGGTAGTTGACGAGGGCCTCCTGCTCCTTGAACTCGAGGGCCTTCTGGAGGAGCTTCACGGTGCCCTCGAAGTCCCGCTGGTTGATCCTGACGACGCTCCAGCGGCAATAATCGTCGAAGCCCTTCAGGGACACGGTCTCTTTCTTGGGGCGGTTCCGGGCGATCTTGATATAGGCGCGGGCGCGGTCCACGATCTCGCGCTCCGCCGGGTACTTCTCGATGAACTCTCCGAAAGAGGCCTCGGCCTTTTCGAAGTCGCCCTTGTGGAATTCCTTCACCGCCTGGCCGAAGGCGGCCAGGACTTTCTGGTATTCGTCTTTCTTCGTCCGTTGTTCGGTCACGGTGGTCTCCCTGTCGGATGAGGTTCGAAGTGACGCGTATTTTACCGCAGACGGCCGGGTTTGACAAGACGCCTCCGGGCCCGGAGAGGCGGGGCGAAAGGCAGGCGGGCCGCGGCCGGGCTTGCGGGCGGCGGAGGCTGTGATAGAATGAGGCCGTGAAAAAGAAGCTCCAGGAGGTCCTGCGGAAGGTCGCGGCCGGCCGGATGTCCCCCGAAAAAGCCCTGGCCGAGCTGAAGGACTATCCGTTCCAGGACCTCGGGTTCGCCAAGGTCGACCATCACCGCGAGGTCGCCAGGGGCACGCCTGAGATCGTCTTCGGGCTGGGCAAGACGCCCGACCAGATCGTGCGGATCGCCCGGGAGATCATCGCCAAGGGGTCGAACCTGCTCGTGACCCGGGTCGAGCCGGAGGTCTTCGCCCGGATCAAGGGCCGGCTCAGGGGCGCGGCCTACAACCCGGCGGCCCGGACGGTGGCGCTCGTCCGGACCAAGGCCCCGGCCGGTCGCGGCGCCATCGCCGTCATCACGGCCGGGACCTCGGACGTCCCCGTAGCCGAGGAGGCGGCCGTCACGGCCGAAGTCCTGGGCAACGAGGTCGAGAGGATCTACGACGTCGGTGTCGCCGGCCTGCACCGGCTCCTCCACCATTACGACCGGATGCGGCGGGCCCGGGTCGTCATTACCGTGGCCGGGATGGAGGGCGCCCTGCCGAGCGTCGTCGCCGGCCTGGTCCGAGCCCCGGTCATCGCCGTGCCGACGAGCGTCGGCTACGGGGCGAGCTTCCACGGCCTGGCCGCCCTGTTGGCCATGCTGAACTCCTGCCCCGGGGGGGTAGGCGTCGTCAACATCGACAACGGCTTCGGCGCCGCCTACCTGGCCAGCCTCATCAACCACCTCTGAGGACGGCCCCTTTTTTCCGGCCCGGCCGGCTTGACAAGACCGCTCCCGGCCCCTATATTCTATTGGTAATCCCGGGTCTTTTAAGGCTTCATGGAGATCATTGACCAAGTAAGGCAGGCCTCCTCTATCGTCGAGATCGCCTCCCAATACACCTCCCTGAAAAAACGGGGACGCCGCTGGGTCGGGTTATGCCCGTTCCACACCGAAAAAACCCCCTCCTTCACCCTGGACGAGGACAAGCAGCTCTACCATTGCTTCGGCTGCGGCGCGGGCGGGGACATTTTCTCCCTGGTCATGGAAAAGGAGAGCCTCAACTTCCCCGAGGCCCTGAGATACCTTGCGGAAAAGTGCCACATCACCATGCCGGAGCGGGCCAGGATCAGCCCGGAGGTCCTCAAGCTCGAGGACAAGCTGTTCAAGATCAACGACTTGGCCCTGGGCTTCTTCCGCAAGAACCTCTTCCACACCCAGGAGGGGGCGAAGGCCCTGGAATACCTCAAGAAGCGGGGCTTCTCGGACGACACGGTCCAAAAGCTCCGCCTCGGCTACGCCCTGAACTCCTGGAACGCCCTGACCTCGTTCTTCGAGGGGAAAGGGGCGGCGGGCCCCCTCCTCGAAAAGGGCGGCTTGGCCGTCCCCGGCAAGAAGCCGAACGAATATTACGACCGCTTCCGCGGCCGGGTCATCTTCCCCATCTTCAGCCTGACCGGAAAGCTCGTCGCCTTCGGCGGCCGGACGATCGTCGACGCCGAGCCGAAGTATCTGAACTCCCCCGACACCCCCCTCTATTCCAAGGGAAAGCTCCTCTACGGCCTGAACTTCACCAAGGAGGCCATCCGGGCCCAGGGCGCGCTCATCCTGGTCGAGGGGTACACGGATTTCTCGGCCCTTTTCCAGGCCGGCATCGGCAACGTCGCCGCCTCCCTGGGCACGGCGCTGACACCTTTTCAGGTGACCCAGGCCCTGAGGTTCGCGCCCCGGGTCGTCGTCAACTACGACGGCGACAGCGCCGGCCGGGCCGCGGCCGCCCGGGCCGTGCCCCTCTGCCTGGAGAAGGGACTCAACGTCCAGGTCCTGAGCCTGCCCGAGAGCCTCGACCCCGACGCCTATCTCAAGAAGCACGGCCGAGAGAAGTACCTGGCCCTGCTCAAAAAGGCCGCGCCGGGCCTCAAGTTCCTCGTCGACGCCCTCGGCGGCTCCTCCCGGACGCCGACGCCCGAGGAGCGGGGGCGCGTCGTCCGGGCCGTGGTCAAGGAGATCGAAAAGGTCCCGGACGCCGTGGCCCGGGGCGAGTACCTGCGCGAGGCGAGCCAGTACCTCGGCATCGGCGAGGACGTCCTCCGGGGCATCGCCGAGGGCCCCCGGGCCGCCGCGGGCGCCGAGGCCCAGGGCCTCATCTGCCCGGCCGAGAAGCGCCTCTTCCAGATCCTGATGGACGACCGCTCGGTCGCCCCCCTCGTCTTCGCCGAGACGGCCGAGGACGTTTTCTGCGGGCTGCGCGGGGAGCCCGTCTTCCGCTATATCATCGAGTGCTTCAAGTCGAACCGGGAGTGGAGCCTCCACGAGCTCAAGGACCGCGTCCCCGCCGAGCTCATGAGCCAGCTGTCCAAGGCCCTCTTCGAGAAGGCCCCGGCCGGGGCCGCGGCCGATGAGGAGGCCCAGGAGTGCCTGCGCTCGCTCCGCAAGCTCCGCCTCCAGAACCGGCTAAAGGACATCCAGCAGCGGATCGCCCGCTCGGAGAAGCGCGGCGAGAAGGAGGAGCTCGTCTCGCTCCTCTACCAGAAGCAGGACATCACGAAACAGATCCTGTCGCTGGCTTAGGAACGAAAGAATGGGCAGGAACGTTCGTCATATAAAGGATATCGCGGAGAGAGGTGCGCGGCGTGGCTCCCGACATTAAGCTCCACAAGGACGAGATCTCCCAGCTCATCTCGAAGGGCCGGAAACAGGGCTACCTGCTCTTCGAGGAGATCGACAAGACCTTCACCGAGGACCTGGACTCCGAGGAGGATTTCGACGACTTCCTGTCGTCGATGGACAACTACGGCATCAAGATCCTCGACTCCCAGCAGAAGGAGATGATCCCGCGGCGCCGCAAGAGCGACCTCGTCTCGACCCACGGTCTCGAGCGGACGACCGACCCCGTCAAGCTCTATCTCCGCGAAATGGGCAACATCTCCCTCCTGACGCGGGAGGGTGAGATCGCCATCGCCCGGGAGATCGAGCGGGGCGAGAAGAGCATCATCAAGGCCCTGTCCAAGACGCGGCTCGTCCTCAACGAGGTCCTGGCCCTCGAGGACCGGGTCAAGGACAACCCCTTCACCATCCAGGAGATGTTCGACCTCAGCGAGGACGACATCGCCGAGGGCAAGCTCGAGGAGAAGAAGAGGCAGATCCTGGGCATGATCAAGAGGATCCGGGACCTCAGCCGGAAGCTCGACCGCCTGCCGACGACCCGCCGGGCGACGATCGCGCGGGGCCGGGTCACGGTCCAGATCAGCAACTGCATCCGCGACCTGAACATCCGCGCCGCGCGCCGCGAGCGGCTCATCGACGAGCTCCGGAACCGCCTCCGCCGCGTCAACGACCTCGAGGACCAGCGGGACGAGCTCGAGCTGGCCCTGTCGAAGAAGAAGAAAGAGGACCCCCTCCTGAAGCAGAAGCTCCGGGACGTCAACCGGGAGATCCGGCGGCACACCGCCGAGATCGGCCTCGACCCCGAGGCCCTGCGCAGGGCCGTCCGGGCCATCACCGCCGGCCGCAAGATCAGCGACCAGGCCAAGAAGGAGCTCGTCGCCGCCAACCTGCGGCTCGTCGTCTCCATCGCCAAGAAGTACAGCAACCGCGGGCTCCAGTTCCTCGACCTCATCCAGGAGGGGAACATGGGCCTGATGAAGGCCGTCGAGAAGTTCGAGTACCGCCGCGGCTACAAGTTCTCGACCTACGCCACCTGGTGGATCCGGCAGGCCATCACGCGGGCCATCGCGGACCAGGCCCGAACGATCCGCATCCCCGTTCACATGATCGAGACGATCAACAAGCTCATCCGCGTCTCGCGCTCTCTCGTCCAGGAGGTCGGCCGGGAGCCGACGAGCGAGGAGATCGCCAGGAAAATGGACATGCCGGTGACCAAGGTCCGCAAGATCATCAAGATCGCCCAGGAGCCGATTTCGCTCGAGACGCCCATCGGCGAGGAGGAGGACAGCCACCTCGGCGACTTCATCGAGGACAAGCTCATCCCCTCGCCGCCCGACACGGTCATCCACATCAACCTCAAGGAGCAAATCGAGGAGGCCCTGAAGTCGCTGACCGAGCGCGAGGGCAAGGTCCTCAAGATGCGCTTCGGGCTGGGCGACGGCAACGAGCATACCCTGGAAGAGGTCGGCCAGCAGTTCAAGGTCACCCGCGAGCGCATCCGCCAGATCGAAGCCAAGGCCCTGCGCAAGCTCAAGCACCCGAGCCGCAGCCGCAAGCTCAAGTCCTTCACCAACAGCCACTGATCCCAAGGGATTGCCCCGGCGCGTTCCCGTTCGGCCTTCGGGGCCTCGAGGTTGGCCTTCACTCCAGAGTGCGGTTCTTCACGCCTCCCCGAAGCCCCCTCGGGTTCCCGAGGTGGCGCCGAGGCCGCCCTTGGCCCCCGGCCCCGGGAACCTGTCCCGGTTCCCCCGCCCCCTTCCAAACGGGGGCTTTCGGGCGGCCTCGGCGCCACCTGGTAGGTCCCGGCATCGGGCACCCGGCCTGGATATCTCGCGCGCTTAATTGACGATACTTCAGTATTTTGTTATAAAAGGGGGCCTGGGCCTATAGCTCAGCGGTAGAGCCACCGGCTCATAACCGGCAGGTCCCAGGTTCGAATCCTGGTAGGCCCATTCGACCGCGAGGACGAGGGCGGAGAAAGAGATAAGACCAATCGTGGACATCGACTTCGACCCGATCATCCAGCTCCAGCACTTGGACTCCGAGATCCACGCCACGACCCAGGTCCTCGAGGGCATTCCGCGGCTCATCCAGGACATCGACAAGAAGATCCAGGCCGGCTCCAAGGCCGTGGCCGAGGCCAAGGAGAAGATCGCCCAGAACCAGAAGCGGCGCCGGGACCTCGAGGGCGAGGTCAGGGACCTCAAGGCCCAGATCGGCAAGTACAAGCGGCAGCTGAACGAGGTCAAGACGAACAAGGAATACACGTCCTTCCTCAAGGAGATCGAGGACGCCCAGCACAGGGTCGACGGCCTCGAGGAGGCCATCATCGCCGAGATGCTGGCCGCCGACGACCTCGAGGACGAGGTCAAGGCCGCCGGCCTCAAACAGGGCCAGGAGGAGGCTGACCTGCGCGGGGAGCGCCAGGCCCTCGAAGAGAAGGCCCGGGAGATGGAAACGAAGAAGGCCCGCCTTCTCGGGGAACGGGAGGCCCTGCTGCCGGGCATTCCGCCGGAGCAGATGCGGCTCTACGAGGCCGTCTTCCTGAGGAAGGGCGGCATCGCCCTCTCCCCCGTCAAGGACGACTTCTGCGCCATGTGCCACATGCGCATCCGGCCCCAGATGCTGAACGAGATCCGCGACCGGAGCAAGGTCATCCTGTGCGAGAACTGCGGCCGGATCCTCTATTGGCCGGCCGGGTCCGAGCCCGCCCCCAAGACGGACTGACCGCCGCGGGCGCGTCGCCGCGCCGCTCCCCCCTCACCCGCCGTTCCGGTTGTCCCCCGGTTCCTCGCGGTACAGGGACTCGATCGTCTCCTTGTACACGCCTTCGATGATGGCCCGGCGGACCTTGAGCGACGGCGTGACCTCTCCCTTCTCGATCTCGAAGTCGCGGCCGAGAAGGACGATCTTCTTGATCCGCTCGTACGAGGCTAGGAGCGGCGTCGCGCGCTCGACCTCGGCTCGCATGAAGTCCACGACCCGCCCGTCCCGGACGAGCTCCTCGCCGTCCCGGAAGGGGATATTCTGGGCGCGGGCGTAGGCCTCGAGCTTCTCGAACTGGGGGACGATGAGGGCGGAGATGAACCGCCGCCGGTCGCCGATGACGACGGCGTTTGCGATGTAGGGGCTCATCTTGAGGAGGTTCTCGATCGGCTGGGGCGCGACGTTCTTGCCGCCCGAGGTCACGAGGAGGTCCTTCTTCCGGTCGGTGATGACGAGGAAGCCGTCCTCGTCGAAGTGCCCGATGTCGCCGGTGTGGAACCAGCCGCCCTCCATGACCTCGCGGGTCTCGGCCTCCTTCTTGTAATAGCCCTTCATGACGTTCGGCCCCCGCGCCAGGATCTCGCCGTCCTCCGCGATCCGGAGCTCGACGCCGGGGATGGGCTTGCCGACCGTCCCGAACCGCAGGGCCTCGAAGGTGTTGACGGAGAGCACGGGCGCCGTCTCCGTCAGCCCGTAGCCCTCGAGGACGACGAGCCCGAGGGCATAGAAGAATTCGGCGATCTCCTTGGACAGCGGCGCCCCGCCGGAGACGAAGAAGCGGACGCGGCCGCCCGTCCGGGCGATGATCTTGGAGAAGACGAGCTTGTGGGCGACGGCCCGCCGCATCCGCAGGCCGGCCGGGACGGGCTTGCCGCCGAGCTTGAGCGCGCCGTATTCGCGGCCGACGCCGACGGCCCAGAAAAAGATCTTCCGGCGCAGGGCCGGGCTGACGAGGACCTGGTCCATGACCTTGGCATAGATCTTCTCGAAGACCCGCGGCACGCTGACCATGATGTGCGGCCGGACCTCGAGGAGGTTCTGGGCGACGGCCTCGACGCTCTCGGCGTAGGCGATCGTGCAGCCGGCGTAGAGGTAGGTGAAGGTGACCATCCTCTCGAGGACGTGGGAGAGGGGCAGGAACGATAGGCAGACGTCCCGCTCGGTGAACTCGATGATCTGGTGCACGGTCTTGATATTGCTGAGGAAATTGCGGTGCGAGAGGACGACGCCCTTGGGGAGGCCCGTCGTCCCCGAGGTGTAGATGATCGAGGCCGCGTCGTCCGGCCGGACGGCCGAGGCGAGCTCGCCGAAGAGTCCGGGGCTGGCGGCGGCCAGGGCCCTCCCCTTCTCCATGAGCTCGGCGAAGCCGAGGACGCCGGCCGGCGCGGGGCCGTCGATCATGACGAAGTGGCGGACTTTGGCCAGCCGGGCCCGGAGCGGCTCAACCCTTTGCCACAGGGCCGCCCCGGAGACGACGACGATGGTCGCGTCCGAATCGTCGATGATATAGCCGACCTGGTCAGTGACCAGGGTCGTATAGATCGGGACGGTCAGGCCGCCGGCGCAGAGCGTCGCGATGTCGGTCATGACCCACTCCGGCCGGTTCTCCGAGAGCAGGCAGAGCTTGTCGCCGGCGCGGAGGCCGAGCGAATGGAGGCCGAGGCAGAGGTCCTTGACCGCGTCCCCGAACCGCCGGGTGGAGAGCGGCGTGTAGGCCCCCTCCTTCTTGGCCAGGAACAGCCCCTCCTTGGGGAAGGCGTTGACGGTGTTCAGGAAGAGTTCGGGAAGCGTTTCGATCATGGCACCCTCCGGGCGGAAAGTGCCCCGATTCTATGACGCCGGTCCGCCGGGTGTCAAGGAGAGACGATCCGGCCGTCGCGGAGCTCGATCGTCCGCCGGCCCGCTCGGGCCAGGGAGGGGTTATGGGTGACGAGGATGACGGTCAGCCCCGTCCGCTCGTTCAGGTCCTTGAGGATCCCCCCGATCTCCTCGCTCCTCTTCGTGTCCAGGTTGCCCGTGGGCTCGTCGGCGAGCAGGATGCGCGGCTTGTTGACGAGGGCCCGGGCGATGGCCACGCGCTGCATCTCGCCGCCGGAGAGCTGGCCCGGCAGGTGCCCGGCGCGGCGGTCGATGCCGAGGAGCTTGAGGACCCCGGTCACGTCCGCCGTGGCCCCGGGCTTCCGGTAGAAGGTGAACGGCAGGATGACGTTCTCGAGGACGGTCAGGGTCGAGACAAGGTAGAACTTCTGGAAGATGTAGCCGAAGATCTCGCGCCGGAGGCACGTCAGCTTGGCCTCGGACAGGGCGCGGCCGCCGCCGAAGACCTCGCGGCCATCGAGGGCGAGCCGGCCCGAGGTCGGGTTGTCCAGGCAGCCGAGGACGTTGATGAGGGTCGTCTTGCCCGAGCCCGAAGGCCCGACGACGGAGATGAACTCGCCGGACTCGACCGTCAGGGAGACGCCGTCGACGGCGGCGATCCGCTCGGCGCCCCGGACGTAGACGCGCCGGAGGTCGGCGGCCTCGATGGAGTAGCGGGCCGCGGAGCTCACGATTCCTCCTCGCTCCGGATCGCCTCGAGCGGCCGCATCCGCCCCGCCTTCCACGAGGGGTAGAGGCCGCTGACGAGGCCGACGGCGGTCACGATGGCCAGTGTCGAGAGGACGAGCCGGAGGTCGATCGAGACGAGCCCGCCGCTCGGCGCATACGGCAGGATCCGGCGGACGAGGAGGTCGGACAGGCGGGCCGTGCCGAGCGCCAGGAGCGTCCCGATGAGGCCGCCCGAGACGCAGAGGACGATCGTCTCGTACCAGACGAGCCGGAAGATGTCGCCGGCCTGGGCCCCCATGGACTTGAGGATGCCGATCTCCTGGCGGCGCTCCATGACCGACATGAGGATGGTGTTGACGACGCCCATCATGGCGATGAGGATGGCGATGATGGCGATCGACAGGACCATGACCCGGGCCGTCGAGACGAGGGTCATGATCGTCGTCTTGACCTGGGTCAGGCTGACGACCTGGACGTCGGGCAGCTTGAACATCTTGTCCTCGAACTTGGCCATGTCGGCGTCCTTGCGGACCTTGATGCCGATCGAGGTCAGCTCGCCCTTGACGCCGAAGACGCGCTGGACGGTGCCGAGGGGCAGGAAGATCGTGCCGTCGTCCTGGGTGCCCGTCCGGGCCAGGACGCCGGCGACCTTGACCTCGACGTTCTTCTCGGGGATGAGGTATTTGTCGCCGACCTCCCGCTGTTCGAGCTCGGCCGCCTCGTAGCCGATGACGGCCTCGTCGGCGTTCGTGTCCTTGAACCAGCCGCCGGCCTTGAACGGGAGGGCGCTCTTCAGCTTCGGATAGGTCGCCGGGTCAACGCCGAGGAAGGCGACCAGGCCGCCGCTCTCGCCCTTGTTGGGGTCGAAGACGACCTGCATGAGCATCGGCGTCACGCCCTCGACCTCGGGCTCCTTGGTGACGTCGCGGACGATCGAATCGCTCATGTACTTGAGCCCCGTGCCGCCCTTGAGCATGAGCGTCGCCGCCTCGTACGGACAGCCCTTGGCCACGACGAGCATCTGGAAGCCGAGGTTGTCGATGTCCCGGTTGAGGGAGCGCTCGTAGCCGCGGTTGAAGCCGAAGAGGCTGACCAGGACCCAGGCCGCCAGGGCGATGCCCAGGATGGTCAGGACGCTCCGCGTCTTCTTGCGGAGGAGGTTCTTCGCGGCGACCTCGAACAGGCTGATCTTCGTGTCCGCCATGGTCATCTCCCTTTATTCTCTAGGTATCTATTACCCAGCAGGAATTCGTCGACGAGGATGAGGTTTTTCTTTGTCGCCCGGAGCGTCGCCCGGAAATCGTCCTCCGCCTCCGGGGCGGGGTTCTTGATGCGCGCAATCTTCCCCGGAGGGACCTCTCTCCCCGAGGCGACATCGTAATGGTCGAAGTCCGGGAGGCTCAGGCCGACGAACTGCTTCCCGAAAGCCGGGTCCCGGAAGGCCTTGGCCGCCCGCGAGGTCAGCTTCTGGAAATAGAAGCCCAGGATGACGCCTTCGCGGTCGAGGGCCAGGAAGACCTGGAGCCCGCCGTAGGTCCCTTTCTGGTTAACGCCGTGGATGTATCCGACGAGCTCGTCCCCCTTGAAGACCTCGTACATCGTATAGGGGACGTCCGCGGTCTCGTAGAGCCCCTTGAAGGTGTCGCCGAGACGCGCCTCGACCTCCTTGAGCAGGGCGTCGCCGCCCTTTCTCGCGATCGAGACGTAAATCGTCTTATAGCCGGTCGAGCCCGGGAAGAGCCGCTTGACGTCGCGGTCGGGGTCGTTGAGGTCGCAGCCGACGGCGGCGCGCAGCACGTCCGGGGCGCCGAGGAGGATGAGCAGGACGGCCAGGAAAGCGATCCTGAAGAGAAACAATCTCGGGCTCCCGGCCTGGGCCTCCGAGGCCGGCTCCGGCGACCGGTCTGCGCGGGAGCGCTTTTTCCGAACGTCGGGTCCGCTCATCTTCATCGTCCTTTCTCCCCGAGGGGTCCCCCGTTTCTCCTCAGATCCTCTTGTAGAAATAGAGCTGGAGGACGAACCGGGCGTCCTTCCGCGCGAAGTCGTACTGGACGAGCGACCTCGCCGCGAGGTCGGCCGTGACCTCGTAGCTCGCCCCTCCGCCGAGATAGTTGTTCCAGCGGCCGCCGTCCCGCGCCACCGCGGGCTGGACCTCGAGCCTGAGCCTCCCCTCCCCGAGCAGGTTGACGCCGGCCCGCCAGAAGACGAGGAGGAGGCCCGACCCGGCCCGCCTTCCGGCCAGGACCTCGACGCGGTTCTCGACGTTCCGCCAGAGGTAGGTCGCGTCGGCCGCGGCCGCGGCGAATGCGGCCGGGTCCCGCGACACGAGCGCGTAGCCCATGGTGTCGAGGACGCGGCCGCCTGCGAGCGAGAGGCCGACGCTCCAGTTGTCGCGGGCCAGGACGCCGCGCGAGACCCGCACGGCCGCCAGATAATTGCCGTGGAGATAGAGCGGCATGCCGCTTCCTGCGGTCAGGCTGGCGGCGGCGTTCCCCCAGGCGAAGTCCCGCCTCAGCCCCACCCCCCAATCCCGGTCGAACCCGAAGCCCCGCATGGCCGGGCCGGGCAGGAGCAGAGCGTGGCTGTCGAGCTCGGCGTCCAGGCCGAGGGCCGGACGGTCGTGGCCGGCCCAGAGGTCGGCAAAGCCCGCCTTGAGGCGGAAAGAGGCGTTGTAGACCTGGAGTTGCAGCGGGTGGCGGAGGTCCTGGGTGTAAGCCAGGCGCGCCTGGACGGCAAGGACGCCGATGTCGCGCGTCCGCCCGGAGAAGCGCCGGACGAGGTCGAAGCCGAGGCTCGGCTTCTGCATGACGTCCTCGGGCGTCTGCGAATAGGTTTGGACGGCCTCCGCGGCCGTGGAGTAGGCCGCTACGCCCTGGAGCTCGAGATAGAGGAGCGTCGTCTGGGCAAAGGCCGCGCCGGAGGCGGCCGCCGTCCCGAGGAGAATCGCGGCCAGGAGCGCCGCGGCGCGGCGGCGGCTGTTCCTCACTGAGAGGCTCCTTTCAGGACAGCCGGCCGCGCCATCCTCCCTCACACGCCGAAGGCGATCCGGCCGCGGAAGACGACGATCTTCGTCCGGGAGAACGTCACGAGGACCTCCCAGTCGCCGGGCATGACGATGTTGACGGGAAGGAGGTAGTCGCCCTTCTTGTTGAGCTTGAAAGCGACCTCGCCAGAATCGTGCGCGCCCCGCATGGAGGGCATGTCCGACCGGCCGGTGATGTCGAGGTCGCTCACCTGCTTCCCGTCCTTGTCGAAGACCTGGATCTTGAGGATGACCGTGCCCATCTTGGGCGTCCGGTCGAAATCGTAGACAAAGTAATTGACCTCGCCGATCGAGCACTTCTTCCCTGCCTTGGGCAGGTCCTTGACCTCCGGCCCGCCGGCCTGGGGCCCGCTCGGGGCGAGGCCGGGCGAGTTGCAGCAGGAGCGCGCCGGCTGGGCGGCCGCTGCGGCGGCCGTGACGGCGGCCAGGGCGAGGGCGGCGAGGATGCGGGCGGTTCGGTTCATGGCGTTCCTCCGTTCGGGCGCGTCCATTCCCCAGTCCCTATATATTCTATCAGTTTTATATGTTTTTTCGCGACGCTCGGCGGCCGGCCGCGGCCCCCCCGGGGGGCGCCGGTCAATGCTCGTGCTTCTCCGCCGCCTCGGCCTCGGCCTTGGTCTTGTGGACCGTGCCGGCCGGGTGGTTCGGGGGGGAATAAACGGTGTAGAGTTTCAGCCGGGTCGTCTTGGAGGTGTTGATGACGTTGTGGGACGTGCCGGCGGGCACGATGGCTGCTTCGTTCTTGCGCACGGCGTGCTCCTCCGAGCCGTTCAGGACGAACTTGGCCTCGCCCTGCTCGATGCGGAAGAACTGGTCGACGGCGGGATGAACCTCGTTGCCGATCTCCTCGCCCGGCTGGAGGCACATCACGACGAGCTGGCAGTGCGCCCCGGTGAAGAGGACCTGGCGGAAGAAGGTATTCTTGAGGGTTTGCTCCTCGATGGGTCCGAAGTAAGCGGACATGGGTTCTGGCTCCTTTCGACGGGATTTGACTCTATTATACGATATCCGCGGCCCTGAGGCACGGGGCCGGCGGCCGGGGCTTTGCGCAGCCTCGCCCGGGCCTTGATTGCGGCCCCCGTTCCCGGCGACAATAGCCATGGCGGCGGGGCCCGGACGGGATAAAGGAGAGGGGACCCATGAGAATGGCCATGTCGCAGATCGACCCGACGGTGGGCGACCTCGACGGCAACGCCCGGAAGATCCGGGAGACGATCGATGAGGCGGCGCGGCGCGGGGCCGACCTCGTCGCTTTTCCGGAGCTCGCCGTGACCGGCTACCCGCCGCAGGACCTGCTGGCCGAGCGGTCGTTCGTCCGGAAGAACAGGCAGGCCCTGGCCCGGATCATCGCGGGGAACCCGGCCGTGGCCGGGGTCATCGGCTTCGTGGACGCCGACCGCTCCGGCCGCCTGTTCAACGCCGCCGCCGTCTTCGAGGGCCGGCGGCTCGCCGCGGTCGTCCGCAAGACCCTCCTTCCCACCTACGACGTCTTCGACGAGGACCGCTACTTCGAGCCGGGAAAGCGCCGCGACATCCGGCCGGTCCCGCTCCGCCTCGGCGGCCGGAGGGTCCGGGTCGGCGTCGAGATCTGCGAGGACCTCTGGGATGAGCGCTACGACATCAAGGTCACCGACCTCCTCGCCGCCCGAGGCGCCGAGGTCGTCGTCAACATCTCCTCCTCCCCTTTTTACGTCGGCAAGAGGTTCGAGCGCCTGGCCCTTCTCCGGTCGAAGGCCCGCCGGAACCGCCTCCCGGTCGTCTATGTCAACCTCGTCGGCGGCCAGGACGAGCTCGTCTTCGACGGCCAGAGCCTGGCCGTCGACGCCCGGGGCGCGCTCGTCGCCGCGGCCCGGCCTTTCGCCGAGGACCTGGCCTTCGTCGACCTCGACCCGGACACGGGCAGGGGGAAGCGGATCGCGCCGCCTCCCTACGACCGGGACAAGGAAATGTTCGAGGCCCTGGTCCTCGGCGTCCGGGACTACTTCCGGAAGACGGGCTTCAAGCGAGCCGTGCTCGGGCTCTCCGGCGGCATCGACTCGTCGCTCGCGGCCTCGGTCGCCGCGGCGGCCCTGGGGCCGGAGAACGTCGTCGGCGTCTCCATGCCGTCGGAACACTCGAGCCGCGGCAGCCGGACGGATGCCGAGCGGCTGGCGAGGAATCTGGGGCTGGCGTTCGTCCGTTTCCCCGTCCAGACGATCGTCGACGCCTACCGCACCGTCCTCGCCGCCCCGGAGGCCGAAGTCCGCGAGCGCTTCGGCGCCCGGGCCGACCGGGACGACCCCGTCGCGGACGAGAACATCCAGCCCCGCGTCCGCGGGAACTGCCTCATGGACTTCTCGAACCGGCTGCGGGACCTCGGCCTCCTCGTCCTCAACACCGGCAACAAGACCGAGCTCGCGCTCGGCTACTGCACGCTCTACGGCGACATGAGCGGCGGGCTGGCGATCCTCGCGGATGTGCCAAAGACCATGGTCTATGAGATCGCCGCCTATATCAATCGGAGGGAGGAGGTCATCCCCCGGGCCATCGTCGAAAAGGCGCCAAGCGCCGAGCTTCGCCCCGGGCAGCTCGACGCCGACGCACTGCCGCCCTACGAGGTGCTTGACCAGATCCTCCGGGAATACGTGGAGGAACTGCGGTCGGTCGAGGAGATCATCGCCCTGGGCTTCGAGGCCGACGTGGTGCGCAAGGTCACGGGCCTCGTCGACCGGAACGAATACAAGAGGGCCCAAGCGGCGCCGGCCATCAAGGTGACGACCAAGGCCTTCGGCGTAGGACGGCGCATGCCGATCGCGGCCAAGGTCAGCCGCGGCTGAGCCGGGGGCCTCGCGTCCTTCGTTGCACCGGCGTGGGTGGGCCGGTTATAATCGCGGCGCATGATCACGATCTCGATCGTTTCAGGGAGGAACCCATGACGACACGACTCCGGCCGAAGCCCGGCCGAGATCCTCTATTGGCGCTGGCGGCCCTTGCGGTCCTGCTCCTTGCGGTCGGGGCGTGCTCTTCCTCGGCCCGATCCGGGGCCGGGAAGGCCGGCCTGGCGGTCACGTCTCCGAACGGGAACCTGACCATCTCGCTCAAGCTCGAGGCTAAGCTTCAGCCCTACATGGCGGGCGAGAGGCTCTATTACCGGGTTGAATATCGGGGCACGCCCATCCTCGGCGACTCGCCCCTCGGACTCGACCTCGCCGGGGCCGACGCGCTCGACCACGACCTCGAGGTCATCGGGACCTCCGGTCGGTCCAACGACTCGACCTGGGAAAATGCCTTCGGGGCCCTGAGAACGGTCCCGGATGTGTTCAACGA
>DATKJS010000115.1:0-19797 GCA_035543515.1 Terriglobales bacterium
TGCGACGCCTGAGCCAGTCGGGGGATGGACCGACCTCGACGTCCCTGACGACGAGCCCGCAGTATCTCGGGCAGAGGTCCTCGTCCCAGACCTGGACGTCGACGACGTCCTTGGTGGCCACGGGGAGCTCCGCGAGAGACCAGGCCCTGGGCCTGAGCCGCAGCCCGAGGGCGGCCGCCAGCTCGCGGGCCATGCCCAGATGCCCGAGCGTATCCGGCCGGTTGGAGTAGGTCTCGACCTCGAGGACGGTGTCGCCCTCGACGTCGCGCTGCCCCTCGACCATCAGGCCGAGCCGGTTGAGGGTCTCGACCAGCCGCTCCGCGGACAGCTCCGCGCCCAGGTACTCGCTCAGCCACTCGACACTGACGTTCATTTTCTGTTGAACTGCCTGATGAAGCGAAGATCGTTTTCGTAGAAGGTCCGCATGTCGGAGATCTGATAGTTCAGCATGGCGGTGCGCTCGATCCCCATGCCGAACGCCCAGCCGGAGTATTTCTCGGGATCGATGTTCACGTTCTTGAGGACCTGGGGGTCGACCATGCCGGCGCCCAGGAGCTCCTTCCAGCCGGTGCCCGAACAGACCGGGCAGTCGGCGTCCTCGCCGCGGCAGATGAGGCAGCTGATGTCGACCTCGGCCGACGGCTCGGTGAAGGGGAAGAAGCTCGGCCGGAAGCGGACGCGGACCTTCTCCCCGAACAGGGCTCGGATGAAGTACGCGAGCGTCCCCTTGAGGTGGGCGAAGGTGACGCCCTCGTCGACGACCAGGCCCTCGACCTGGAGGAACATCGGCAGGTGGGTCGGGTCGGGCGTCTCCCGGCGGAAGACCCGGCCTGGCGTGATGACCCGGATGGGCGGCTTTTTCTTCTCCATGACCCGGATCTGGACCGGGGAGGTGTGGGTGCGCAGGAGCAGGTCATCCTTAATGTAGAGCGTGTCCCAGCTGTCCCGGGCCGGGTGGTGGGGCGGGAAATTCAGAGCCTCGAAATTGTAGTGGTCGGTCTCGATCTCCGGACCCTCCTCGATGGCGTAGCCCATGCCAAGGAAGATCCGCTCGATCTCCTCCTGGAAGAGGACGAGGGGATGGGCGGCGCCGACGTAGCGCCTCCGCCCCGGCAGGGTCGGGTCGAGGGCTTTGCCGGTCAGCGTCGGAACGCCGAACGCTTCGGCACTCGTTATCCCGCCCGCGCCCGTAACCCGGCCCGCGACTTTGTCCCTGAGGGCTTGAATCTCGTCTTGGACCCTGTCCCTAAGCTCGTTGATCAGCCGGCCTGCCTCCCGCTTCTCCTCCGCGGGCACGGATTTCAGCTCCTCGAACAGGCCGGTGACCAGGCCTTTTTTTCGGCCGAGGTACCTGTTCTTCAGGTCCTCGAGGGCCTTGGCATCCGTGACCCGGCCGGCCGCGGTCTCGAACTCCCTCTTCAGGCCTTCGATCCTGTCCTTGAGGGTGGCCATGTCCCACCCCGCTCAGGCCGCGGCGCTCTTGGTCTTCTCGGCCAGGAAGGAGAACGTCTGGGGGGCGCTCACGGCCAGGTCGGCCAGGACCTTGCGGTCGAGACCGACGCCCAGCGTTTTCAGGCCCTTGATGAAGCGGCTGTAGGTCGTGCCGTTGGCCTCGGCCGCAGCGGTGATCCGGACGATCCAGAGGGCGCGGAAGGTCCGCTTCTTGGCCCGCCGGTCGCGGTAGGCGTAGAGCAGGGACTTCTCGACGGCCTCCTTGGCCGTGCGGTAGTTCCGGCTCTTGGCGCCCCAGTATCCCTTGGCCAAAGCCAGAGTTTTCCGCCGGCGGTCCCTCCTCTTGGTGCTTCGTTTGACGCGTGGCATGGATGACTCCTTCTCGGTTCGGCCCGGTCTCAGAACTCGTACGGCAGCATCGTCTTGACGGCCTTGCGGTCGGCCGGGCTGGTCACGGCCTTCTTGCCGAGAAGCCTCTTCCTCTTGGAGGCCTTCTTCGTCAGGATGTGGCTCTTATTGGCCTTGCTGTGCAGGACCTTTTTCTTCGCCGTGACCTTGAATCTCTTTTGGGCTCCCTTGTGGGTTTTTAGCTTTGGCATCCTTTCCTCCTTGCTTCGTGGGGACCAGCAGGGCCGAAACGGCCCAATCCTGCCTCCGCGCTTCGCCGTCCCGCGCCGCGATGTCCTTCATGTCGGTGAAGACCCTGTCGAGGACCTGGTGGCCGAGCTCCGGCTTCTGCTTCTCGCGGCCGCGGAGCATGACCGTCACCTTGACCTTGTTGCCTTCTTCGATGAACCGGCGGATGTGCTTCGTCTTGAAGTCGTAGTCGTGGACGCTGATCTTGGGCCGGAACTTGATCTCCTTGATCTGGATCTGCTTCTGGTGCTTTTTCGCCTGGTGCTCCCGCTTGTGCTCCTCGTAGAGGAACTTGCCGTAGTCCATGATCCGGCAGACGGGCGGCTGGGCCGCGGGCGCGATCTCGACGAGGTCCAGGCCGCGCTCCCGGGCCATGTGGATGGCCTGGACGGTCGGCAGGACGCCCAGCTGGCTCTTGTCCTCGTCGATGACGCGGACCTCTTTCGCCGGGATCATCTCGTTCGTCCGATGGGCCTTGGCCTTGGGGATGACAGGGTGGAAGGAGTGTCGCTTGAAAATGTGGGTCCTCCTTAGAAACTCACGGTGAGATCTCTGCGGGCGTCCATGCCCGCGACCTGGTCGATGAAGCGGGCCACCTCGACCTCGCCCTTGTCGCCCTGGCCGTGGACGCGGAGCGAGGCCGTCCGGCGCTCGACCTCCTTGTCCCCGACGACGAGCAGGAGCGGGACCTTCTGGACCTCCGCCTCGCGGATCTTCTTGCCGATCTTCTCGCGGCTCCCGTCGACCGACGCCCTCAGGCCGCGGACCCGGAGCATCGCCTCGAGCTCCCGGGCGTAGGCCTCGTGGCGGTCGGCGATGGGCAGGACGGCGACCTGGACGGGGGCCAGCCAGACGGGGAAGCTCCCCTTGTAGTGCTCAATGAGGATGCCGAAGAAACGCTCGAGCGAGCCGAGCAGGGCCCGGTGGACCATGTACGGCCGATGGGGCTGTCCGTCCTCGCCGGTGTAGGTCATGTCGAACCGCTCGGACATGTTGAAGTCGAACTGGATCGTCGTGCATTGCCAGAAGCGCCCGAGGGCGTCCTTGATCTTGATGTCGATCTTGGGCCCGTAGAAGACGGCCTCGCCCTCCATCCGCGCGTAGGCCAGGTTCCGGGCCTCGAGGGCCTTGACGAGCGAGGCCTCGGCCTGCCGCCACATGGCCTCGCTCCCGGCGTATTTCCCCGGGTTCTTGGGGTCGCGGACCGAGAGCTCGATCTTGTTGTCCGTGAAGCCGAAGGCGGCGAGCAGGCTGAGGGAGAAGTCCAGGACGCGGAGGATCTCGCCGTCGATCTCGTCCGGGGTGCAGATGATGTGGGCGTCGTCCTGGGTGAAGCCGCGGACCCGGAGCAGGCCGTGGAGGACGCCGCTCCGCTCGTAGCGATAGACGGTGCCGAGCTCGGCCCAGCGCAGGGGCAGCTCGCGGTAGGACCGGCCGCGCGACTTGTAGATGAGGATGTGGAACGGGCAGTTCATCGGCTTGATGTAATAGTTCTGCTCGTCGATCTCCATCGGCGAGTACATGCTGTCCTTGTAGAAGCCGAGGTGGCCCGAGACCTGCCAGAGGGTCTCGCGCCCGATGTGGGGCGTGTAGAGGATGTCGTAGCCGCCGGCCCAGTGCCGCTCCCGCCAGTACTGCTCGATGACGGCCCGGACCCGGGCGCCCTTGGGGTGCCAGAGGGTCAGGCCGCCGCCGAGCTCGTCGGCAAAGCTGAAGAGGTCGAGCTCGGGGCCGAGCTTGCGGTGGTCGCGGGCCTTGGCCTCCTCGAGGAGGGCCAGGTGCTCGTCGAGCTCCTTCTTGGTGAAGAAGGCCGTGCCGTAGATCCGCTGGAGCTGCCGGCCCTTTTCGTCGCCCTTCCAATAGGCGCCCGAGACCGAGAGGAGCTTGACGTTCTCGAGGAAGCCGGTCGAGGGGACGTGCGGGCCGAGGCAGAAGTCGACGAAGCGGCCTTGCCGGTAGCACGTGACCAGGGCGTCGCCCTTCTCCCGGATGAGCTCGACCTTGAGGGGCTGGCCCAGCTCCTCGAAGAGCTTGACGGCCTCATCCTTGGGCATGACCAGGCGCTCGACGGGGATGTCGGCCCTGGCCAGCTCCTTCATCTTCCTTTCGATCTTCTCCAGGTCCGCCGGGGTGAACGGTTCGTCGCGCAGGAAGTCGTAATAAAAGCCGTTCTCGACGGCCGGCCCGATGCCGGTCTTCGTCTCGGGGTAAAGCTCGAGGACGGCGTGGGCGAGGAGGTGAGAGGCGCTGTGGCGGACGACCTCGAGGGCCTCGGACGAGCCCGGGCCGAGAAGAGAGACCTCGGCGTCCGTTTCGATCGGCGCCCGCAGATCGCAGAGGACGCCGTTGACCCGGGCCGCGACGGAACGCCCGGGCTTGCCGGTCCGCGGCAGGAGGTCCCAGACGCAGGCCCCCTGGTCGGCCGGGTAGAACGCATCCTCGATCCTGATCTTGACCTGTCGTTTCATGCTCACCAACTGCGATGGTTCACAAGGGCGGGCGCTTCAAAGACGGCTCCCCTTGGGGCCTCTTGAATCCTGACCGCGTGGAACACTGGTAGGCGCGGAGGGAATTGAACCCACGGCCTCTTCCGTGTCAGGGAAGCGCTCTCCCACTGAGCTACGCGCCTAAACTTCGCCGTATAAAGCTGTTATATCTTAAGGAATTCGACCCGGACTGTCAATACTGCGGCAAAAAAGGTATAATCCTGGCGTCCCCCGGCGAAAGGACTCCCGGCGTGATCGGCCTTCTCTCGGATTCGCACGACAACCTGGTCATGGTCCGCCGGGCCGTCAGCCTGTTCAACGACGCGGGCTGCGACCTCGTCGTGCACGCCGGCGACTTCGTCGCCCCCTTCGCCGCCGAAGAACTCCGGAACCTCCGCTGCCCGGTCCGGGCCGTCTTCGGCAACTGCGATGGCGAGCGGGCCGGCCTGGCCCGGACCTTCCAGGGTTTGGGCGAGATCCGGGACGCCCCCTTTGCTTTCGCTCATGGCGGGCTGAGGTTCGTCGTCACCCACCTGGACGGGCCGGTGGCCGGCTACCTGGCCTCGATTCCCTGCGATGTCCTCGTCTTCGGCCATACGCACAGCCCCCTTTTGGAATGGAGGGGCGGCGTCCTCGTCGTCAATCCCGGGGAGGCCGGGGGCTGGCTCCGGGGGCGGGCGACGGCCGCCCTCCTCGACCCGGCGGCCCGGGCCGCCGAGATCCTCGACCTGGCCTGAAGGGAGGCCCCCATGCCCCATCCGATCAACCGCCGCCAGAAACCAGCCTGGAGGCCGGCGCAGAAACCCCTGCCGCCCCGCCCCCGTCCCCAGGCGCCGCGGAAGAAGATCCAGCCCGCCGGGGAGAAAGGTCCGCCGGCGAAGCGCGGCTAGCGGAAGAGGGGCGGCCCCCTTCGGGGGCATTCCGTCTTTATTTCTGTATTTTTGTGTGCCATCGGCGCGAGCCGCGCTTTGAAGCGGAAGCCATGATCGAGCACCCGCGAGCCCTTTAGCGCCCCCCGGTTGCATAACCCCTTCAATTGTAATATACTTGCTCCCTCCTTCTTGACAATTGAATATGGCAGAACGTCGGAAGGAGAAGTTTTCTTTTTTTTGAAAGGAGAGCGCCGTGAAGAAAGTCGTCATCATGGGGGCCGCCGGGCGTGACTTCCACAATTTCAACACCTACTTCCGCGACAACCCCGATTACCGGGTCGTGGCCTTCACCGCCACCCAGATCCCGGACATCGAGGGCCGCAAGTACCCCGCCGCCCTGGCCGGGAAGCTCTATCCGAGGGGCATTCCCATCGAGGCCGAGGCCGACCTCGACAAGCTCATCGCCGCTCACAAGATCGATGACGTCCATCTCGCCTACAGCGACCTCTCCTATGAATATGTCATGGAAAAGGCCTCCCAGGTCCTGGCCGCCGGGGCCAACTTCGTCCTCCTCGGCCCGGACGACACGATGATCAAGAGCCGCAGGCCCGTCGTCTCCGTCTGCGCCGTCCGCACCGGCTCGGGCAAGAGCCAGACGAGCCGCAAGGTCGCCACCATCCTCAAGGAAAAGGGCCGCCGCGTCGTCGCCATCCGCCATCCCATGCCCTATGGCGACCTCGTCAAGCAGAAGGTCCAGCGCTTCGCCGCCTACGCCGACCTCGACAGGTACGAATGCACGATCGAGGAGCGCGAGGAGTACGAGCCCCACATCGACCGGGGCATCGTCGTCTACGCCGGCGTCGACTACGGCGCCATCCTCCGCCAGGCCGAAAAGGAGGCCGACGTCATCCTCTGGGACGGCGGCAACAACGACTTCTCCTTCTACAAGTCCGACCTCGAGATCGTCGTCGCCGACCCCCACCGGGCCGGCCACGAGCTCTCCTATTACCCGGGCGCGGTCAACTTCCGCCGGGCCAAGGTCATCGTCATCAACAAGATGGATACGGCGACGCCGGAAGGCATCGAGACGGTCCTGGCCAATGCCAAGAAGGTCAACCCCAAGGCCACGATCATCCGCGCCAACTCCCCGGTCATGGTCAAGGACGGCGGCCGGATCGCCGGCAAGCGCGTCCTCGTCATCGAAGACGGCCCGACCCTAACCCACGGCGGCATGAAGTACGGCGCCGGCATCGTCGCCGCCCGCAAGTACGGCGCGGCCCAGATCATCGACCCGCGGCCCTTCGCCGTCGGCTCGATCAAGAAGACCTTTGAGAAGTACCGTCACCTCGACGACGTCCTGCCGGCCATGGGCTACGGCGAGAAGCAGACCCGCGAGCTGGCCGAGACGATCGAGGCCGTCGACTGCGACCTCGTCGTCAGCGCCACGCCCATCGACATCACCCGGGTCATCAAGGTCCGGAAGCCGATCCTCCGCGTCGGCTACGAGCTCGAGGAGATCGGCACGCCCACGCTGAGGGACGTCCTCAAGAAGTTCTGATCCCCGATGAAGCCCAAGGTCGCCCTCATCGCCTTCGGAGGCAACGCGCTCCTCCCCGACAACCAGCGGGGCCTGCAGGACGAGCAGATGCGCAACGCCCGGAAGGCGGCCGAGCTCATGGTCCACATCGTCCGCAAGGGCTATGAGCTCATCGTCGTCCACGGCAACGGGCCGCAGGTCGGCAACCTCCTCATCCAAATGGAGGAGGCCGTGACCAAGGTCCCGCCCTACACGCTCGACGTCTGCGACGCCATGACCGAGGGCAGCATGGGCTTCATGCTCGAGCGGGCCATCACCAACGAGCTCAGGCGCCAGTCCCTCGACAAGGACGTGGCCTCGCTCGTCACCCAGGTCGTCGTGGACCCGGACGACCCGGCCTTCGCCAAGCCGACCAAGCCCGTCGGCCCCTTCTATTCCAGGTACCGGGCCCAGATGCTCGCCCGGGAGAAGAAGTGGGCCATGGTCGAAGATGCCGGCCGCGGTTACCGCAAGGTCGTCCCCTCGCCCAAGCCCATCGACGTCGTCCCGAAGGGCCTCATCCGGGACCTCGTCCACGCCGGCCGGGTCGTCATCGCCGCCGGGGGCGGCGGCATCCCCGTCGTCATCAACAGCCGGGGGTTCTTCGAGGGCGTCGAAGCCGTCATCGACAAGGACTACGCCGCCAGCCTGCTGGCGCGCGAGGTCGGCGCCGACCTGTTCATCATCCTGACGGCCATCGAGCGCGTCTACCTCGATTTCGGCAAGCCCGGCCAGAGGGAGGCCGCCGTCCTGACGGTCGAGGAGGCCAAGAAGCACCTGGCCGACGGCCAATTCCCGCCGGGCTCCATGGGACCCAAGATCCGGGCGGCCGTCGAGTACATCGAGGCCGGCGGGCGGGAGGTCCTCATCACCAAGGACGCCCACCTCAAGGCCGCCCTGCTCAACCGCTCGGGGACCCGCATCGTCGCCGACGCATAGGAGAAGCCGCGATGGAAAAAGACTTCTTGTCAATCCGCGACCTCAGCCCCTACGAGTTCAGCCAGGTCCTCGACCTGGCGGCCGAGATGAAGAAGCATCCGCACAAGCACCGCAAGGCCCTCGAGGGCCGGATCCTGGCCATGATCTTCCAGAAGCCGTCGCTGCGGACGCGGATGACCTTCGAGGCCGGCATGCTCCAGCTCGGCGGCGAGGCCATCTACCTCGCCCCCTCGGACATCCAGATGGGGAGCCGCGAGAGCGCCTTCGACATCGGCAAGAACCTCGAGCGCTGGGTCGACGGCATCATGATCCGGACCTTCGGGCACCAGATCGCCGTCGACCTGGCCCGGAGCACGCGCATCCCGGTCATCAACGCCCTGACCGACCTCTCCCACCCCTGCCAGGGCATGGCCGACTTCTTCACCCTGCGCGAGCACAAGGGCGGCCTGGCCGGCCTGAAGCTCGCCTATGTCGGCGACGGCAACAATGTCTGCCACAGCCTCCTCCTCGCCGCGGCCAGGGCCGGCACGAAGATGGCCGTCGGGACGCCCGCGGGCTACGAGCCGAAGCCGGAGATCGTCCGGGCCGCCCGGGAGGACGGGAAGGCGACGGGGTTCGAGGTCGTCCTGACGACGAGCCCCGAGGAGGCCGTGAGCGGCGCGGACGCCGTCTACACCGACGTCTGGGCCTCCATGGGCCAAGAGGCGGAGAAGGCGGAGCGGGCCAGGATCTTCGCCCCCTTCCAAGTCAACGGCCGGCTCATGGCCCACGCCAAGGCCGGCGCCATCTTCATGCACTGTCTGCCCGCCCATCGGGGCGAGGAGGTCACGGACGAGGTCATCGACTCGCCGAACTCCGTCGTCTACGACCAGGCCGAGAATCGGCTCCACGTCCAAAAGGTCATCCTGAACCTGTTGATGGGAAAAAAAGACAAGAAATGAACAGCGAAACGAACACCCTGACCACCGTGGCGCCGGACGACATCGCCCTCGTCGAGCGCGAGCTCGAGCGCACGTCCCATCCCCTCTCCGCCAAGGCTCTGACCGAGAAGCTGGCCTTCGAGAAGACGGCCAGCCAGCGGATGCAGGACGTCAAGAAGTACGACCAGAACTGCCGGTACGAGGTCGGCGACTTCATCTACAAGGAATACGACGAGCCCCTGACCGTCGGCAGCAAGTCCGTCGAGCATTTCCAGGGCGCGGTCATCCTCAAGGTCGTCGCCAAGGCCTACTACAAGAACTTTCATTGCGACATGCTCGAGGTCGACTATCCGGGCGGCGGGGTCTTCCGCAGGTACGTCGACTACATGAAGAAGACCCGGACCCAAGTCCTCCTCCCGGCCAACGTCGACGGCCGCGACCAGGCCCCGGAGCTCATCGCCAAGGCCGACGACCCGCGGCTGACCGAGCTGCCGATGACCGAGAGGGACCTCAAGACCCTCGAGAAGCATCTCCGGATCGGGCTCGCCCACAGTCCGAAGTTCTTCGGCTGGGGCGACTTCTGGCAGCTCGCCTCGAAGAAGGTCGATATCCCCGAGGACCGCATCCGCGAGATCGAGACCGACTTCGCCGCGACCAAGCAGTCGGCCGCGACCGAAAGCCTCGTCCGGAAGCACTTCGGCCTCGAGGCCTCGAGCGACCTCTTCGACCTGACCTGTCTGAGCCTCGACCATCTCCTGGAGAAGAAACACAAGAAGGAGTTCATCCTCCTCGCCGACTCCGGCTGGGGCAAATGGCACCTCCGGAGCATCCTCAACGCCCTCCCCGAGGGCTTGCCCCTGGCGGCGCCGACGTCGCGCCTGCCGGAGTTCGAGGAGGCCGAGAAGCCGGAGATGAGCAGCGTCCAAGACTTCCCGATCAAGGTCTACCTGACCTGGCGGGAGATCCTCTCGGGCGGCCTCAAGGTCCCCCGGAGCCTGGCCAAGGAGCTCTCCCATTACCGGGAATACACCTTCACCGACGCCGAGGACAACAAGGCCCACACGCTCTACTACTTCCCGACGCCCAATTATTTCCTCGGCCTGCGGGACTTCTACGCCCAGGCCAACATCCCCCAAGGCACGAGCCTGACCCTGGAGAAGACGGGGCCGAACACCTTCAAGTTCTGGGTCAAGAAGTCGAAGAAGAAGATCGCCGTGCCGCGCCTGGCCTACGATGCGCAGAACGACCGCTTCCAGGACACGGGCGAGGAGGGGTTCACCTTCGCCGAGCCGAACAAGATCATCTTCATCGAGCGCGAAACCCTGGCCAAGCTCCTGCCCCTCTATGAGGAGCGGGGCGACCTCGACCTGCGGGACCTCCTGCTCCTCGTCTTCAAGAACCTTGCCCTCGGCGGCGCCTCCCACTCCCTCCATTTCCTGCGCGCCTACCATCTCGTCGACCTCCTCCGCCAGACGACCCAGGAGGACGTCGAAACCGTGCTCCTCAACACCTCCGACTTCGCCAAGTCCGACAAGAAGAAGGGGATGTTCTATTACCAGGAGCCCTACGTTCCCAAGGAGGAGGCCCCCATCGGCTTCCCGGCCGGGGAACCCTTCGGCGCTCCCCTCGCGGAGGGGATCGCGGGCGAGGAAGGGCTGCCGGGCGAGGAGATCGGCCTCGAAGCCGGCCGCGAGGAGGCCGCCGCGGCCGAGATCCAGGCGGAAGCCGCCAAGTCCGCCGCTGTGGAGAAAGCCAAGGCCCCGGCCGGCGCGCCTGCCGCCAAGAAAGAGAAGCCGTTCAAGAAAAAGAAGCCCAAGGCCGAGGGGGAAAAGGTCGCCCGGCCGAAGAAGAGCGAGCGGCGCGTCATCGAGGAGAAGATCGCCGAGGAGGAATCCGTCCAGGAAGCCCTGTCCGCGATCAAGGAAAAGGAGGACGAGGGAACCGAGACGCGGGCCCGGGAGAAGAAGGAAGAGTTCAAGCCCGTGGCCAAGGAAGCGCCCAAGTTCGGGCTCTTCGGCGACCTCCTCAAGACGGCCCTGAAGAAGAAGGACGACAAGACCCCGGACGCCGAGCCCGAGCCCGAGGCCGAGCCCGGGCCCGAGCCGAAAAAGAAATGAAGCCCGCGGGCGCCGCGGGCGGGGTCAGCGGAGGACGTCGCGGGCGGCGCCCTTGCGGCGCGTCACGCCCATCTCGTCGAGGAGTTCGAGCAGGGGGATGGCGTACTTGCGCGTCAGTCCCGTCAGGGCCTTGAAGTCGGCCACGGTCAGCTCCCTCCTCCCCGAACCTCTGACCTTCTCCACGACCTCGTCGAGCCATCGCTGGTGGACGATGAATCCGTCGGGCCCCTCGACGATCTTCTTGCGCTCCATGAGCTCGGCCAGGAGCCGCTGCAGCCGGCCCGGGCTGAGGCGGAGCCGCCGGCTGAGCCCGTCAAGGGAGACGCGGCCGAATTCCCCTTCGAGGACCAGGGACTCCATCCGGGCGAGAAGGGCCTCGTCCTCGGCCGACAGCGTCGGCCGGTAGCCGACGAGCTCCGCCTCGCCGCCGGCAAGCGACACCCGTCCTTCCTTGGCCAGCGCCCGCAGGGCCAGGTTAAGGACGTTCGCCGCGACGCCGAACCTCTTTTCGATTCGTGCGAGCGGCACGGTTCGCTGGGCCGGATGCTTCTTGTGGTACTGGCCGAGGTAGGTCGCGATCCTGCGGCGGAGGAAGTCGAGGCTCTCCTGGAGGACGAAAGAGAGCGGCGAGAAGGAGAGGATGCGGACCTTCGCTTCGGACTCGAGCCCGCGCGCGATCTCCTCGACCCGGGCCGGCGCGAGCCTGGAGAACGCGGCGACCTCGTCCGCGCCCAGCCCCCGGATACCGGCGAGCTCGGCCAGGACGAGGACCATCCCCTCCTCCCCTCCGGAGAGGCGCTCCAGGAGCTCCCGCCGCCGCGGCGGCTTGAGGTCGGGCGGCGGCGAGGGGAATAGGACGACGCCGCGGCCGGCGGAATGCCCGTCCGCGGCCACGACCTCGAAGGCGTCGTGCCAGCGCGCGTCGAGAGGTTCGCCCGCCGTCACCAGGGCCCAGCCGGGGTCCGCCTTCGGCATCCCGCGCCGGACGAGGACGGCGGGCACGCGACGGCCGCCGAGGACGACGGCCGCCCGGCCGTCCGGGCCGAGGTCACCGACCTCGAAATCGAGGGCGGCGTCGAATGCGGTCGCGCTCATCGGGTCTTCCCTTCCGCGTCTGTCTCCGGGGCCGGGGCCAGGGACATCCGCTGGAGGATCGGGTCGCAGGAGACGAGGACGACGCGGACCCTGTCCCCGATCTCGACGAGCTTCCGCCTGCGGCGCGGCCGCCGGCCGCGGCCGCGGTCGCCGTCGAGGTCCCGGAAGGCGAGCAACCCCTCGACGAAATAGTCGTCGAGCTCGACGATGAGCCCGGCCTTGGTCACGTCGACGACGACGCCCGCGAACTCGTCGCCCAGCCGCTCCTTGAGGAGCCGGAAGATCCGCCACGTGACCAGCGCCTGTTCGGCGGCGTCGGCGTTCCGCTCCCGGTCGCTCGAGTGGCGCCCCGCCCGCTCGAGGTCCGTCTCCCAGCCCTCGCCAGTCGCCAGCACGGACTTGAGGATGCGGTGGACGATGAGGTCGGGATAGCGCCGGATGGGCGAGGTGAAGTGGGTGTAATCCGTCTGGGCCAGCCCGTAATGCCCGACGTTCTCCGGCGAATAGACGGCGAGCTTCATCGCCCTCAGAACCTGGATGCCGACGAACTTCTCCTCCGGCCGGCCCTCGGCCCGCCGCAGGACGCGTTCGAGGTCCTGGCCGCGGACCTTGTCCGCCTCCGGCAGGGAGTAGCCGAGGGGCCGGAGGATGTCCCGGAGCTTTTCCAGGTCCGCCGCGGCCGGCACGGGGTGGACCCGGTAGAGCGTCGGGACCTTCCGGGCCGACAGGAAGGAAGCGACGGCGACGTTGGCCGCGACCATGAAGTCCTCGATCAGGCGATGGGCCTCGTTGCGCTCGGCCGCGGCCACGGCAAGGAGGCGGCCCTCCTCGTAGATGAGCTCGGGCTCGACGAGGTCAAAGTCGAGGCTCCCCGCCTCGAGCCGCCGGCGGCGCAGGGCCCTGGCCAAGTCTCGCATGAGGAGGAGGTCGCCGACGAGCCCGCCGTGGCGGCGGCACTCTTCCGCATTCCCCTCCATGATGGCGAAGACCGAGGTATAAGTCAGGCGCGCCGCCGTCCGGATGACGGACGGAGCGAACTCGCTCCGCAGGACCCGGCCGTCGCGGTCGACCTCCATCAGGGCCGAGACCGTCAGCCGCGGCACGGCCGGCCGGAGGCTGCAGAGCCCGTTCGACAGCCGCTCGGGGAGCATGGGCAGGGTCAGGTCGGGGAAATAGACGCTCGTGGCCCGGTCGAAGGCCTCCCGGTCGAGGGCCGTGCCCGGCCGCACGTAGTGCGCGACGTCGGCGATATGGACGCCGAGGAGGAACGTCCCGCCCGGGAGGGCGCGGACGGATACGGCGTCGTCGAAGTCCTGGGCTTTCTCGCCGTCGATGGTGACGGTCGTCCAGCCGCGGAAGTCGCGCCGTCCCTCGAAGTCCCGCGGCCCGGGGTCCTCAGGCAGGGCCCCCGCCTCGAGGAGGGCCTCTTCGCCGAAGCGGTCGGCCAGGCCGTAGCGCCGGATGACAACCCGGGCGTCGACCCCCGGGTCCTCGGGCCGGCCGTAGACGGCGGTCACGGCGAGCGTCCGGCGGTCGGCCTCGACGATCATCCCGGGCGCCGGCGCCGGCCGTCCCTTGGACTTCAGGGCGATCTCGTCGGGGGAGGGGGAATCGAAGGCCTGGAGGAAGGGCGCGCCGAAGCGCTCCCTGTACAGGCCGAGGAAGGTCGGGCTCCCCCGCTTGACGATGCGCACGACCTTGCCCTCGGGCTTGCCGACGCGGCCGTCCTCCTTGACCACGACCTCGACCTCGTCGCCCTCGATGACGCCCGAGGCCGAGCGCGCCGGGATGAAGATGTCCTCGCCGCCGTCGGCGGGGGCGACGAAGCCGAAGCCCGGGCGCGAGGTCACGAACCGTCCCCGGACGGGCCCCGAACGCGCCGGGAGAAGGAAACGGCCCTTGAGCCGGCGGACGAGCCGGGATCGCTCGAGGTCCTCGAGCTCCTCGAGGAGCTTGGCCCGCTCGCGGCGCCCGGCCCCGAGCCCGGACTGGACCCCGGCGAAGGTGAGCCCCTCGCGGTGCCGGCCGAGGAGGCCGAGAATCTTGGTGCGGAGCGTCGTGTGGGCCATGGCTCAATAGTAGAAAAGCGAGACGTACGGGATGCGGAGCTTCCGCCGCTCCTCCTTGACCGAACGGGTCCTCGCCGCCGCGGCGGCCGGCGGCGCGGCTGGCCGGACGCGCCCGGTCCGGCGCCAGAGAAGCCCGTCCACGGCCTCATCGATCGCCTCCAGGGCGGCCTCGTCGGCGGGCTCGGCGGCCAGGAGCGCGGCGGCCTTTTCGAGCAGGGCGCGCAGCTCCGGCTCGCCCGCGGCCGGCCCCCGCAGGGAGCGCTCGACCTCGCGGCGGGCCAGGTCCGCCTTCTCGGAGCGGGGGGTCGCGGCGCTCCTCCGCCGACCGGCGCCCCGGTCGGCGTGCTGGGCCATGGCCTTGCGGACCTGGGCGTCGCAGAAGGCGAGCGGTAGACCCTTGGTGCCGCGCGCCCGGTCGCGGCGGTTCTCGAAGGCGCGGCCGACGCCCTCGAGGACGACGCGGAGCGGGATGCCGTCGCTCTCCCAGCCCGAGATCACGGCTAGGTCGCGGGGCGAGAGGAAGAACGGCGCGCCGCGGCGGCGGAGGAACTCCCGAGCGATAGCCTGGTAGTACCCGCTCTGGGCCTCTTCGGTCATGGCGTGCGGGCCGGGTCCCGGCTCAGGCCTCCCGGTTCCTTTCGTAGAGGATCCTCAGCCCCTCGAGGACGAGGTCGGGCTCGTAACACTCGATGGCCGGGACCTCGGGCGTGATCTCGCCGCCGAAGCCGCCGGTGGCGATGACCTTGGCGTTGCGGCCGAGCTCCTTGCGGACTTCGGCGATGGTGTTCATGACGAGCCCGATGTAGCCGAAATAGAGCCCGGACTGCATGCTCGAGACGGTCGTCCGGCCGATGGCCCGCTTCGGCTTCCGGATCTCGATCCGGGGCAGCCGGGCCGTCTTGAGGTAGAGGGCCTCGGCCGCGATCTGGATGCCCGGGGCGATGGCCCCGCCGAGGTACTCGCCCTTGGCCGAGATGGCGTCGAAGGTCGTGGCCGTGCCGAAGTCCACGACGATGACCGGCCCGCCGTGTTTCTCGAAGGCGGCCACGGCGGCCACGATCCGGTCGGCGCCGACCTCGAGCGGGTTCTCGTAAAGGACCGGCATGCCGGTCCGCAGGCCCGGCCCGACGACCAGGGGGTCGAGCCCGAAGTAGGCGCGGCACGTTTCCTCGAAGACCGGCGTGAGCGGCGGCACGACGCTCGACAGGATGGCCGCCTCGATCCGCTTCGGCTGGAGCCCGGCGACATGGAAGAGGTTGAGGAGGACGGCCCCGTACTCGTCGCTCGTCTTCTCCCGGTCGGTCTTGATCTTCCAGCTCCGGACGAGCTTCGGGCCGCGGAACAGGCCGACGGCGACCGTCGTGTTCCCGATGTCGAACGCGAGCAGCATCGGCTCCTCCTTCTCACTCCCAGTCGAGGGCTTGGACATCCTCGAAGGCGCGTGACGGCGCCCCCCCGTCCGGCGCCAGCCGTAGCCGGCCGTCGGGCTCGAGCCCCAGGAACAGGCCGGACGCCTCGCCCCGCGCCCCCGTGAGATGGACGCGCGTCCCCGGCGGAAAGGCCATCCTCGCCTGGTAGGCCAGGAGGATCGTCCCGCCGTCTCCGCTGATGAACGGATTATACCAGCGCTCGAGGCCCAAGCAAAGCGAAGCGAGGAGGGCTTCGCGGTCCGCCTCGCGCCCCGTGGCCAAGCGGAGAGACGTGGCCGTCCCGCGGATCCCGGCGGGGAAGTCGCCCTCGCCGTGGTTGACGTTGAGGCCGACGCCGACGACGGCGAAGCCGGGTCGGCCGGCCTCGGAGGCGGCCTCGGTCAGGATGCCGCCAAGCTTCCTCCGGCCGTGGACGAGGTCGTTCGGCCACTTGAGCCGGGCTTCGAGGCCGGCCGCATCACGCACGGCGTCCGCCGCCGCGAGGCCGGCCGCGAGCGGCAGGACGGAGAACGGCGCCCGGAAACCGCCCGGGTCGTCCCAGCGGAGGATGAACGAGGCGTAGAGCCCCAGCCCCCGCGGCGAATGCCAGCTCCGGCCCTTGGTGCCGCGGCCGCGGGTCTGCTCGTCGGCGACGACGACCGTGCCGTGGGCGGCGCCGGCGCGGGCGAGCTCCCGGGCCGTGTCGTTCGTCGAGAGCAGGCTCTCGAACCTGCGGATGTCGGTGCCGATGGTCATGGTCCGCGCCCGCCGCCGGAGCCGCTCCGCGGCTCAGGCCGCCGCGCCAAGGCCGGCCAGGTTCCGCTCGAGCTTCGCCCGGCGGTCCCGCAGCCCCTCGAGGCGGGCCCGGTTCTCGTCGACGACGGCCCGCGGGGCGCGGGCCACGAAATCGGGGTTTCCGAGCTTCTGCTCGACCTTGGCCAGCTCGGCCCGCACCTTCTCGAGCTCCTTCTCGATCCGGTCGCGCTCCCCGGCCAGCCCGGCCGCGGTCTCCTCGACGGGGATGGCCAGCTCGAAGGGGCCGGCGACGCCCTTGAGGACCCGCCGCGCCGCCGGCTGGGCGTCGGCGAATTCGAGCCGCGAGACCCCGGCCAGCGTCCGCACGAGCGCCGCATGGCCGGCCAGGGCCCTGGCCTCGGCGCCCGTGGCCGGCCTGATCCAGAGCTCGAGCTTCTCCTTCGGCGCGATCCGGTTCTCCGTCCGGACCTTGCGCGTCTCGGCGATGACCTCCTGGACGAGGGCCATCGTCCGCTCGGCCTCCGGGTCCGCCCACTCGGGCCGGGCCTCCGGGAAGGGCGCCACGGCCACCGACCGGCCGGCGCCGGGCAGGTGCTGGCCGATCTCTTCCGTGATGAACGGCATGAACGGGTGGAGGAGGCGGACGATCCGGCTCAGCGTGTCGGCCAGGACGGCTTCGGTCGTCCGGTTCCCCTCGCGGAGGCCGACCTTGGCGAACTCGATATACCAGTCGCAGAACTCGTGCCAGACGAAATGGTAGAGCGTGTTGGCCGCCTCGTAGAACTTGTACTGCTCGAGGCTCTGTCCCAGGGAGACCGTGACGGCCGCGGTCCGGCTGCGGATCCAGCGGTCGGCCAGCGTGAGCTGGCCCTCCTTGGCCTCGGCCGGCCTTTCGCCCAGGTTCATCAAGACGAAGCGCGAGGCGTTCCAGATCTTGTTGGCGAAGGCCTGGTATCCGGCCATGCGCTCCTCGGATAGGGCCAGGTCCATGCCCGGCACGGCCATGGCGGCCAGGGTGAAGCGGAGGGCGTCGGTGCCGTACTTCTCCATCATCTCCAGAGGGTCGATGATGTTGCCCTCGGACTTGCTCATCTTGCGGCGCTTGACGTCGCGGACGAGGCCGTTGATGAAGACATGGCGGAAGGGGATGCGCCCCCGGAACTTGAGGCCCAGCATGATCATCCGGGCAACCCAGAAGAAGATGATGTCGAACCCCGTGGCCATGAGGTCCGTGGGGTAGAAGGTCCGCAGGTCGTCGGTCTCCTCGGGCCAGCCGAGGGTGCCGAACGGCCATAGGCCCGAGGAGAACCAGGTGTCGAGGACGTCCTCGTCCTGGTCGAGCGCCCCGCCGCACTTCTCGCACTGCGCCGGCGCCTCCATGGCGACCATGGTGTGCTTGCAGTCCCGGCAGTACCAGGCCGGGATGCGGTGGCCCCACCAGAGCTGGCGCGAGATGCACCAGTCGTGGATGTTGTACATCCATTCGAAATAGGTCTTCGTCCAGTTCCCGGGGATGAACCGGATCTCGCCCGATTCGACGGCGCGGATGGCCGGCTCGGCCAGGGGTTTGATGCGGACGAACCACTGCCACGAGAGGTAGGGCTCGATGACGCTCTTGCAGCGGTAGCAGTGCCCGACGGCATGCTCATAATCCTCGGTCTTGACGAGGAGCCCGAGCGCGTCGAGCTTCTCGACGACCTTGGCCCGGCAGGCGAAGCGGTCGAGGCCCGCGAACTCGGGCCCGGCCGCCTCCGTCATCTTGCCCGAGCCGTCGATGACGACGACCTGCTCGAGGCCATGGAGCTTGCCGATCTCGAAATCGACCGGGTCGTGGGCCGGCGTCACCTTGACCGCGCCCGTGCCGAACTCGCGTTCCACGCGCTCGTCCGTGATGACGGGAATGAGGCGGTCCTGGAGCGGCAGGCGGACTTTCCTGCCCTGGAGGTGTTTGTACCGCTCGTCGTCGGGGTGGACGGCGACTGCCGTGTCGCCGAGCATCGTCTCGGGCCGCGTCGTGGCCACGACCACGGATTCGTCCGAACCCTCGACCGGGTAGCGGATATGCCAGAGTTTGCCGTGGAGGTCGCGGTGCTCGATCTCGATGTCCGAAAGGACCGTGCCGCAGCGCGGACAGCGGTTGACGAGGTAATAATCGTGATAGATGAGGCCCTCGTTGTAAAGGGAGACGAAGACGCGCTTGACGGCCCGGCTGAAGCCGGGGTCCATGGTGAAGCGCTCGCGCGACCAGTCGAGGGAGGCGCCGAGGCGCTTGAGCTGGCTCGTGATGACGCCGCCGTACTTCGCCTTCCAGTCCCAGGCGATGCGGAGGAACTCCTCGCGGCCGACCTTCTCCCGGGTCAGGCCCTTCTCGGCCAGGCTCTGCTCGATGACGTTGTGGACGGCGATCGAGGCGTGGTCCGTGCCGGGCAGCCAGAGGCAGTTGTAGCCCTGCATGCGCTTCCAGCGGGTGATGATGTCGGGCAGGGTGAAGCAGAGGGCGTGGCCCATGTGGAGGATCCCGGTGACGTTCGGCGGCGGCAGGACCATGGAGAACTTCGGCTTCGTCGAGCGGGCGTCGCCGACGAAAAGGCCCTCGTCCTGCCAGAACTTGACCCACCTCGCCTCGACCGGCGTGGGGTCGTACGTTTTCTCGAGCTGTCGCTTTTCGTTCATGGGTCACCACCAGGGGTCGGGATTGCGCCGGGGCGTCAGGCCCGGGCCTTCGGCCCCCGCCCGTTCCCGCCCGTCTGGAAGACGGGCTCCTCGGGCAGGGTCGGCGGGGCGGCCTTGGCCTCGATGAGCTCTCGGACGGACGCCGCCAGCCGGTCCGAATCGAACGGCTTCGTGAAGACGCCGTCGTTGTCGGGAACCGGGCGGGCCGGGTCCGGGGCGTCGAAGGTCCCCTTGAGAAAGAGGAGGGGGACGCGCCGGAAATCCTCGCGGGCCCGGAGCAGCCGGCCGACCTCCAGGGGGTCGCGGCCGGGCAGGGACGTGCTGATAAGAATGGCGTCGGGCCGGAGCTCCTCGGCGGCGCCGAGAAGGGCCGCCCCGTCCTCGACCGGGAAGAGCCGGAATTCGGGCTCCGGGAAGGCCAGCTGGACGGCTCTCTGGACCGAAACGCTCGCGTCGGCGACGATGATCTTGTACGGCACGTCAAGCCTCGGAAAACCGGTCCAACATCCAGAGAATAATCGATTTACTCTACCCTTTTCGTCCCCGGCTGTCAATCGGCCGCGCCCGCGCAAGCCGAGCGTGAAACGCGCCGGAGGGGCTGTCCCCGCATGGGAACAGCCCCTCCTCTCTCTTCGTCCACGGCATGCCCGCGGCGAACAATGCCGCCGAGTCCGCGTGGGCGGCCGCACGCGACCCGGCGCGGGAGGCTTGACTTCTGCGGGATATCTATATGTTAATATGAAAAATAGCAGGCCGCGACGATGGGGAATTCGGCCAAGGACAACCTCCTCCGCTCC
>DATKJS010000116.1:0-5031 GCA_035543515.1 Terriglobales bacterium
CCGACCTTGTCGTTGATGGCCGTGCCCAGGTCGGCGATGCCCATGCCCCTCTTGACGATCTCGTCGGCGTTCTCACCGTTGCCGGCGTAGAAGTTGGCCATGAACCTGAGATAGTCGGCGCCCTTCATGTTCCGGTAGGCGCCGGCCTCCTCGGGCAGGTAGCTGATCCTCTCCCGGACCTTTTCGGGCTCCTTCTTCAAGTCGTGCCCGAGGAACGTCACCTTCCCGTCCGAGATGGTCAGGAGCGTCGCGACGATCCTGAGCGTTGTCGTCTTGCCCGCGCCGTTCGGCCCGATGAGGGCGAAGATCTCGCCCGCCTGGACCTCGAAATCGATGCCTTTGACGGCCTCTTTCGTGCCATAGGACTTCTTGAGCCCTTCGACCTTGAGGACTGGGTTCATGCCGGCCTCCTTATCGGGTCATCTTACTACGGGGAGCAGTAAACATACCACATAATCCTTGCTGATCCCCGAGTACTTAGCCGGGCGATAGAGAAATCTGAAGACGATTATTTTCTGCCCCGGCTTAGTATCATACGGGCGGCGGCCCCGATGGGTTTTATTTCACCGGCCGAGTGGCCAGGGGCTTCCCCGACTTTTCGAAGAACTCCCGCTGAAGCTCGGGCCCGGCCGTGTCCGCCTTGACCGACCTGATCATCTCCACCAGCAGTCCGGCCTCGAGGCTGAGGGCGAGCTCGCCTAGCTCCCTGTTGCCGAAGCTCCCATCGCCCCGGTAATGGTTGGGCTGGCCGGCGTACCACCAGATGCCCGTGTAGGCGTGCTTGAGGGCGGCCAGCCGCTTCATGTCCGCGCCGCTCTCATCCTTGGCCCTGTCCATGTGGACGAGGTCGGGCCGGTCGGCCAGCATCGTCGACGTCTCTTCCTCGCCGGCGTGGCCGTCGACCGTCGTCTTGCGGAGCTTCTTCAGCTGCTCCTCCATGGCTGGGTCGTCGGAGGGCTCGAAGAGGTAGACGACGTAATCCCTCTTCGCCGCGAGCTGGCACTGGCAGAAGTAGTGGAGGAAGGAATCGTTGCCGCCGTGGCCGTTGACGATGATGATCTTCTTGATCTCGTTGCGGGCCAGCTCGTCGCAGGTCTCCTGGAGGAGGTCCATCTGGAGCCGCTCGCTGTAGGCGACCGTCCCGGGCTGGTGACGGGCCTCGAAGATCTGCCCGAAATAGTACTGCGGGAAGACGATCGTGTATTCCTTTTTCGCCGCCCGCAGCGAGACCTCGCGGCAGTCGAGGAGGTCGGTCCCGAGCGGCAGGTGCGGGCCGTGCTTCTCGAGGATGCCGATGGGGAGGATGCAGGTCGACTGCGAGCGGGCCACGGCCTGGACGAAGTCCGGCGAGGTCAGCTCCTCCCAGCGCACCGGGAGGTCCCCGGCCGGACGGGCGGGCGACGGTCTCTGGCCGGGGGAAGCGCTGGCCAAGGACAGGAGTCCCGCGGCGAGCGACAGGACCACCAATGCGGATCTTAAGCTTCTCATGACTCTGACCTCCTTTGCGTCCGGAAGCGGCGGGCCCGGATGGGGGACGCCGGCCCGTTCGCGATCGCCGTAAGTAAAGAGGGACCTCCCGCTTTCGGGGACAGTCCCTCTTATACAATCGCCGGACTCGCCCCGTCAACAGGGTCCCTCGGTCGCAGGACATTTCCTCGCCGGCAGGGGGCCGGGCGATCGAAGGTCAAAAGACGACCCGGAGCTGGTAGAAGTACCGGTACTCCGTGTACTGTTCGCCGAGGTCGAGGAGCCGGCCCCGGCGGCCGATGCCCTCCGCGGCCAGGCCCAGTTCGAGGGGAGTGCCGCGCAGCCGGTAGCCGAGTGAGAACCGCCAGACCAGGCGGGTGTCGCGGAGCCTGAAGTCGTCGGTGACGAGGCCCAGGTACTGGTAGCGGTCCAGCCCCTGGATCGAGTCGTACCATTGGTAGCTCGCCCCGCCGCGAAAATGCCACTGGCGCCAGTCAACGGCCGCGTCCGTGGCGAGCGTCATCCCCAGGGCGTAATAATAGCCCCAGTCGTGGAGCGTCGTCTTGACCCCGCTCGTGTCGCCGGTCTCGGTGTAGCGGTTATAAGGCAGGGAGTTGACCATGGCGAAGTCGCCGAAGACGCTGGTCGTCCAGCGGGCCTCGAACCGGGGGCCGAAACGGCCGAGGGTGAGGACGGCGCCGGCCGGACTGACCAGGGCCAGCTTGTCCGTGAACCGGGCCGGCGAGGGCCGGTCGAAACGGGCGTTGCCGACCGTGGCCAGGCCGGTCTCGACCTCCTTGATGCCGTCGTACCAGACGACCGAGCGCTTCTTGAACAACTCGAAGGCCGTCCCGTAGCCGACCGAGACGCTGCCGCCGCGAGTCGCGCCATCCGCGCCGGGGGCCGCGGAGGACCAGCTCCCGCCGAAAAGGACGGCCGAGGTCCGGATCTGGATCTCCTCCAGCCCGGCCGAGGAGACGCTTGCGTCGAGGGCGGCGCGTCCGGAGAGCGTCTCGGGGTTGAACCCGCCGGCGCGGCCCGCTCCGGCGGGCCCGGCGTCGGTCTCCATGTCGAAACCGAAGTTGATCTGGCGGTACCAGGCCCCCGACATGTCCACGGCCGTGGTCCCGGCCGGCGAGACCCGGTCCTCCCTGAGCCCCGCGTAGACGGCGAAGCGGTGCCAGGCGGGGTCGGGGGCGCTGTTCGCCGCCGGGCCGCTCCCGTGGTCGAACCAGTTGTTGACGGCGAGGAAGGGGCAGAAGACGAAGCCGGCCAGGGCGTTCCAGAAGCCCGGGCGATGGCTGAAATAGGAGCTGACCTGGAAAAGGGGCTCGCCGATGGCCGGGCCGCCGAGGGGGGTGAAAGTCATGTCGTTGATGGAGATGAGCTCGCGCCACTCGGTCAGGGACTCCCAGACGGCCGACGTGACGAAGGAGAAGAGGAACGACCAGCGGCTGTCGAGGCCGTTGGCCCGGGCCATCCAGTAGTAGCCGGCCCCCGCCCCGGCGTGCGACCAGTTGTACCAGAAGGCGTTCGAGTCCATGCGGGGCGATTCGTTCGTGAAGAACTTCCGCCCGAACGTTTTCCAGGTGAACTGCCAGTCGACAGTGAACTTCCCGTAGGCGCCCCAGTAGTCGATGGTCGAGGCGGACCAGAGGACGCCCTCCTCGAGCAGGGCCCGCCATGTCTTCGGGCGGAGAGCGGGCCTCGGCGCGAGAGGCGGTTCCCCCCAGGCCCACTCGGGCGACGTTTCCGTTCCGCCGGTCCGGGCTTCGAGCGGGACTGACCCGAGGGCCGCGGCGGCCAGGCAGGCGCCGAGGACGATGGGAAGGGATTTCCGCATCGGCTCGCTCCGCCCGACTTCGGCCGGTCAGGACTGGACGCCCGGCGGCCCGCTACTCCTTCCGGCCGAGCGGCAGGGTGTAGCCGAGGCTGATGACCACGGCCCCGGTCTGGCTCTTGCCGCTCGTCGCGATGTCCCGCTGGATGGTCGTCAGGCCCAGCTGGAAGTGGGCTTCGAGGACGAGGTCGCCACAGCCGAGGGGATACTTGACGCCGCCACCCCCGTAGAGGCCGATGTTCGTGCTCTTGAGGCTGTCTTTGACGTTTGTACCGGCGTCGAAAGAAACGGGCGTGTCGATGACCGGCATCGTCCCGGCCTCATCGAGGTAGATCAGGCTCGAACCCCTGGTCACAGCTTTGGCGCGGAGGAGAACGCCGACATAGGGCCCGGCATTGAGGAAGAAGCGGAGCCGGCTGTGCCCGAAGTTGAAGCGGGCCAGGACCGGGACCTCGAGATAATCGAGGATCGTCTCGTTGCGAAAGTTGCCGTAGAGGATGGTGTCCGGGGGAAGGGGGATGCCGATGTCCATGGTGATCGGCTGCATGCCGTTCCGCTTCCCGCCCTGGGAGGTGACGTTGAGCTCGGCGACGAGGGAGAAGAGGGGCGTGACCGTCTTTTCGAGGGACAGGCCGAAGTACGGCCCCTCGCGGGACGTGAAATTGCGGCTGTAGACATCCGTCTGGCTCCCCCGGATGTCCGGGATGCTGAGGCCGCCGTGGATGCCGATGGAGACGTCGTTCGCGGCGACGGCCAGCCCTGCGGCCGCCGGCAGGACGAGCGCAAGTGCGACGACCGTGCGGATGGATCTTCGGGTCATGCGTGACCTCCTTCCTGTCGGGAGTTCCGGGCCTAGGAGCCCTTCCCTTGTCTCACGAATTTACCATCAAAGATATCAACTTCCCGTCCGATGTCAAGAGCGCACCGCCCTTTCCCGGGGGGAGTCCGGGCCCGCCCCCGTCTCAGCGTCCGCCCAGGCAGACGGCGTAGAGGTACCACGCAGCGTGGGGCAGCCACTCTTCCGCCCACCGCCAGTCGTCGTCCTTGCCGGTCTGGGCGTAGTGCAGGCCGAAATCGATGTCCCGCTCGTCCCGGTAGCCCGCGGTGATGCCGTTCGGGATGCCGCCGGGGGCGTTCGTGTATTCGTAGGAGTCGAAGAACATGTAGGCGATGTTGTTCCACCCGTGGCCGTGGAGCATGCACGCGTCGAACGGGTTCAACCCGAGGACCCAGTCGAGCTGGGCCTCCCCGAAGGCGAGGAGCTTCGCCCGGAGGGCGGCGTCGCCGCCAAGGGCACGGGCGGCGAGCCGGGCCGCCGCGGCCATCGAGCCCAGGCGGGCGTTCTCGCCCTGCCACCAGGGCGCCGTTTCGGTATCGTGAGGGAAGAAGAAGGACGAGCGGCGGGTCGCCGGGCCGTCCTTGGATTGGACCAGCTGACGGCTGTAACCGAAGGGATTCGCGACCTCTCCCGTGATCGCGAGTTCGAAGGCGAGGGACTTGCGGACGGCGTCGAGGGCCTGGGCGCGTCCGGCCTCGTCGGCGACCTCGGCGTAGAGGAGAAGGCTCACGACAGGCATCCCGGCATCGACCGGATGGAAGAACGGGCGATCGCCGCCTTCACCGTCCGCGCGCCAATAGTTCTCGTAGCGGTGCCCGCTCGCGCCCGTCCACGCCGCCAATCGGGCCTCGAGCGACCTGGCCCGTTGATCCGCCGCGGTCTTGTA
>DATKJS010000117.1:0-4036 GCA_035543515.1 Terriglobales bacterium
GAGGTGGACCTCGTAGATCGAGACGGGGCTGTGGAGTCCGTTGCGGCGAGCCCGGCCGGCCATCCATTCGGCGTCGCCCCACTCGTAGTCCAGGTCCCAGACGATGGAGGCCGAGCGGGGCGGGGCCTCGGAGAAAAAGCCCAGAGGGTCGGCCTTTTCGGAGGCGCTGCCGCCGACCTTGGAGGTGATGTGGTACTTGTAGAGCGCGCCCTTGGCCAGGCCTGGGATGAAGCCCTCCCAGATGCCCGAAGCGTCCCAGCGCGGTCCCAGGGGATGGCGTCCCGGCGCCCAGCCGTTGAAGTCGCCGACCACGGAGACGCGTTCGGCGTTCGGCGCCCACACGGCGAACTGGGTCCCGGCCCGGCCGTCGACCGTCAGGGGATGAGCGCCCAGCTTGTCGTAGAGCTTGAAATGGTTCCCTTCCTTGAAGAGGTAGATGTCGCCGTCCGTGAGCCGGCTCGGCCCGTGGACGACGTCGCCGGCCCCGGCCGCGCCATCCGGGCTCATGGGGCGTCCTTCCCGGCCTTGACGATCCGGGCCCACTCGTCGCGGAGGGTCACGGTCCGGTTGAAGACGGGCCGGCCGGGTTTCGAGTCGCGCCGGTCGGCGATGAAATACCCCATCCGCTCGAACTGCCAGCGGCTCTCGGGCGCCGCGGCCGCGAGCGCCGGCTCGAGCTTGGCCCTTGCCAGGACCTCGACCGAGTTGGGGTTGAGGCGGCTCTTCCAGTCCTCCCCCTCAGGGACATCCGAGGGGTCGCGGACGGTGAGGAGCGTATCGTAGAGCCGGACCTCGGCCTCGACCGCGTGCGCGGCCGACACCCAGTGAAGGGTCGCCTTGACCTTCCGGCCGTCGGGCGAGTCGCCGCCGCGCGTCGCCGGGTCGTAAGTGCAGCGGAGCTCGACGACGTTGCCGGCCGCGTCCTTGACGACCTCCTGGCACTTGATGAAGTAGGCGTAGCGAAGGCGGACCTCGCGCCCCGGCGCGAGACGATAGAACTTCGGCGGCGGTTCCGGCATGAAATCGTCGCGCTCGATCCACAGCTCGCGGCCGAAGGGGACCTGGCGCGTCCCGGCGCTCCCGTCCTCGGGGTTGTTGACGGCCTCGAACTCCTCGACCTTCCCCTCCGGGTAGTTCGTGATGAGGACCTTGAGCGGCCGGAGGACGGCCATGGCCCGCGGCGCCGTCCTGTTGAGGTGCTCGCGGGCGCACATCTCGAGCAGGGCCATGTCGACGATGCTGTTGTCCTTGGCGACACCGATGACGTCGGCGAAGTTCCGGATGGATTCGGGCGTGTAGCCGCGCCGCCGGAAGCCGGAGATGGTCGGCATGCGCGGGTCGTCCCAGCCGCTGACGAGGCCCGACTCGACGAGCTCGAGGAGCCGGCGCTTGCTGAGGACGGTGTGGCTGAGGTTGAGCCGGGCGAACTCGATCTGCTGGGGGTGATGGACGCCGAGCCGGTCGAGGAACCAGTCGTAAAGCGGACGATGGACCTCGAACTCGAGCGTGCAGATCGAATGGGTGACGCCCTCGATCGAGTCGCTCTGGCCGTGGGCCCAGTCGTAGGTCGGGTAGATGCACCAGTCGTCGCCGCGCCGGTAATGGTGCTCGCGGCGGATGCGGTACATGAGCGGGTCGCGGAGCAGCATGTTAGGATGGGCCATGTCGATCTTGGCCCGCAGCGTCCGCGAGCCGTCGGGGAACTCGCCGGCCCGCATCCGGGCGAAGAGGTCGAGGTTCTCCGCGACCGTGCGGTTCCGGTAGGGGCTGTCCTTGCCGGGCCGGGTGACCGTGCCGCGGTAGTCGCGGACCTCCTCGACGGTGAGGTCGCAGACGTAGGCCAACCCCTTCTTGACGAGGACGACGGCCCAGTCATAAAGCCGCTCGTAATAATCGGAGGCGTAGAACTCGCGGTCCTCCCAGTCGAAGCCGAGCCAGCGGATGTCGTCCTTGATGGCGTTGGCGTATTCGATGTCCTCGGTCTCGGGGTTGGTGTCGTCCATGCGGAGGTTGCAGAGCCCGTGGTAGTCGCGGGCCAGGCCGAAGTTCAGGCAGATCGACTTGGCGTGGCCGATATGCAGGTAGCCGTTGGGCTCCGGCGGGAAGCGGGTGACGATCTTCTGGTGCTTGCCGCTCTCGAGGTCGGCCTGGACGATGGGTCGCAGGAAGTTGGCGGCGACAGTGGCTTCTTTCGAATCGGCGGTGGGCTTGCTCATGGTGTCCTTGATCGTTACTGACGTTCGGCCAGGGTAGGCCGGCCAAACCAAAGCGCTTATCATAGCCGAAGCTGTCAACCCCCTGACAGGCCTTCGATTTTCCCGACAGAGCGGAACTCCCCCATGATCAAGCTGCACACCAACCTCGGCGTCATCACCCTGGAACTCTTCGAAGACAAGGCCCCGGAAACCGCGGCCAACTTCAAGGAGTACGTGAAGAGCGGTCATTACGACAACACCGTATTCCACCGCGTGATCAACAACTTCATGATCCAGGGCGGCGGTTTCGAGCCGGGCATGAAGCAGAAGAGCACCCGCGCACCGATCAAGAACGAAGCCAACAACGGTGTCGGCAACAAGATCGGCACCGTTGCCATGGCCCGCACCATGGAACCGCATTCGGCCAGCGCACAGTTCTTCATCAACGTCGCCGACAACGATTTCCTCAACCACAGCGCTCCGACCGTGCAGGGCTGGGGCTACTGCGTGTTCGGCCAAGTGGTCGACGGCATGGACGTGGTCAACAAGATCAAGGCCGTGCCGACCACCATGCGCGCCGGCCACCAGGACGTGCCGAGCGACGACGTGATCATCGAGAAAGCCGAGATCGTCGGCGAGTGAGTCGATGAGCGTCCTGTTCATCTCGGACCTGCATCTCGAAGCGGAACGCCCGGACATCACCCGGGCGTTCTTGCATTTCATCCGCACCCGCGCACGCCAGGCCGAAGCGCTCTACATACTGGGCGACTTCTTCGAAGCCTGGATCGGCGACGACGGCATGGACGAGTTCCAGCACTCCATCGCCCGCGCCCTGCGCGAGTTGTCCGATGCGGGGACGCGCATCTACCTGATGCATGGCAACCGCGACTTCCTGATCGGCAAGGCCTTCTGCCGCGAGGCCGGCTGCACCCTCCTCCAGGATCCCAGTGTCATCGCACTTGATGGCGAGAAAATGCTGCTGATGCACGGCGACAGCCTGTGCACCCTGGATGTCGGCTACATGAAGCTGCGTCGCTGGCTGCGCAATCCGCTGTCGCTGTTCATCCTGCGCAACCTTCCGCTAGCGAAGCGCCGCCAACTGGCGCGCAAGCTGCGCAAGGAAAGCCGCGCGCAGACGCGCATGAAGGCCAGCGAAATTGTCGATGTGACGCCGGAAGAGGTGCTGAAGGTCATGCGCGAGCATGGCGTGCAAACCCTCATCCACGGGCATACGCACCGCCCGGCGATCCATGACTTGCAACTCGACGGCAAGCACGCGCGCCGCATCGTCCTGGGTGACTGGGACCGCCAGGGCTGGGCCCTGCAGGCAGACGCCAATGGCCTGCAGCAGGCACCCTTCAGCCTGGAGCCAGAGCCGTCCGACTCCTGATCCAGGTCAGTTCCACGCCCCGTGCCGGCAGCTATGCTGAGCCTGTCTACATCGGCAAAGCCCGGGGAACCCATCATGAAAGCCCGCCTGCTGCTCGCCGCCTGCCTGCTGGCCCTGACCGCCTGCTCAAGCCACTACATCATCACCACCGCCGACGGCCAGATGATCACCACGGACAACAAGCCACGCGTCGACAAGGACAGCGGAATGGTGCGATTCGAGGACTCCGAGGGCAAAGAGCAGATGATTCCGCAGACGCAGATTCGCCAGATCATCGAACGCTAGAGCCGCACAACGAGAAAGCCGCCGAATCCGGCGGCTTTTTCTTGGGCTCACGCGGCGCTGGGCACGCCGCTGTGGAAGCGGAATTCTTCGTCGGGCGAGCTGATCAGCTGCGCCTCGATCTCGCGGATGTGCACCACTCGCTTCTCGATATCGGCCTCATTTCCAT
>DATKJS010000118.1:0-6452 GCA_035543515.1 Terriglobales bacterium
GTACCGGACGGTCGACTTCGACTCGAAGCACCGCTTTTTCTTCGACATCGCCTACCCCCCCGAGGATAAGAACTGCCTGGCCTGCCATTCGGTCTCGCCGGCGAAGGACGCGCGGGCGAACTCGCCGGTCGACGTCCACACCGCCCGGGGCATCAAGTGCGCCGAGTGCCACAGGAACGGCCTCGGCCACGACATCACCCGCGGCTACGAGAACGAGGCGGCGGAGACCGCCGACCGGCCGGCCGAGTCGTTCACCTGCCGGGGGTGTCACCTGGGCACGGACGCGACCGGGAAGCGGCTGGTCATGCCCGGCCGGCTGGGCGCGCCCTACCCCAAGCACACCGGCATCCCGCTCGTCCACTTCCGGCGGCTCGAGTGCACCGTCTGCCATTCGGGGCCCGTCCAGGACGGCGGCTGGACGCGCGTCCGGACGTCGCGGGCCAACCGACTGGGGGTCTACGGCGTCGCCCAATGGTCGACCGACCAGCCGGCCGTCATGGAGCCCGTGTTCATGAGGGACGGCGGCGGCAAGATCGGGCCGCGGCGCCTCGTCTGGCCGGCCTTCTGGGCCAGGCTCGAGGCGAAGAGCGTCGTGCCGCTCCAGCCGGGCGCGGTCGAAACGGCGGCGGGCGAGACCCTCAAGTGCGAGGACAGGATCGCGAGCGTCCTCGCCGCCCTGGCCCAGGCCTGCGGCGAGGGCGAGGTCGCCGTCCTCGGCACGCGCGGATGGCTCTTCGAGGTCAACGTCGACGGCGGGCTCGACGCCGCGGCCATGGTTGCGCCGGAAGAAGGCGGGGCCGCGAAAGGCTCACACTTCTTCTGGGGGACAAAGAAGGACGGCGCGATCGTGCCGCTCGTGCCGGACTTCGACCCGGCCGCTCAGGACAAGGACCCGGCTGCCGAGACCCGGCTCCAGGCGGTCGTCGAAGCCCTGGCCACGGTCGCCGGCGCGCCCGGGCCGCCGGCCGCCGTCGTCCGCAGGACCCTCTACCGGATGGAGGAGGGCAACCTCTCCGCGACCGAGGCGCCGGCGGAGCTGGCCGGGGCGGCGGGCGCGGGCTGGCTCGTCGGCGGCAGGCTCGTGCCCCTGGCCTCGGATTTCGACATCCGCACCATCGAGGCCAAGGCGGGGACCGAACGGACGCTGACCGAGGAGCAGGTCGGCCTCGTCCTCAAGGCCCTGGCCGCGTCGGAGGCGGGAGGGAAAGGGGACGTATCCCGCATCGCCTATTTCTCCAATGGGCGTTCATTCCGGCTGAACAGGGACGGCCGGCTGATTTCCGAGGACGCGGCCGCCGCGGCGCCGGTGACCTGGCCCCTGGCCCACAACGTCCGGCCCGTCCAGCAGTCGCTCGGCTGGAAGGGCTGCACGGACTGCCACACGGCCGACTCGAAGTTCTTCTTCAAGACCCTGAGGGCCACGGGCCCGCTCCTGACGGACGGCAAGGCCTCGAGGTCGGCGACCTCCCTGATGCGCGTCGGCTCGCTCTTCCACCGGGTCTTCGGCCTGACCTTCGCCTTCCGGCCGTTCTTCAAGCTGGTGCTCGCGGTCTCCGTGATCGCCACGGGAGCGGTCCTGGCCGTCTTCCTCGTCGTCGTGGCGGGGAAGCTCGCCGGGCTCATCGAAAAGAGGTCATGACCATGTTCGCCGTCGTCTCGCTCCTGGCTCTCGCCGCGACCGGGCTGGGGCTCGCCTTCCGGCGGTTCCGGCATCACCACCCGTCGGCGGAAGGGAACATCCTCTACGCGGCGGTCGCCCGGGATTTCACGCGGTGGCTGGCGGCGCGGGCGCCGGCCGCGCTGAAGAAGCCGGCGCCGGGCGGCTGGGCGGCCTGGGTCAGGGGCTTTCGGGTCTGGCGGCTGCCTCTTTTCGAGAAGTGGCTCCTCCTGTGCCTTTACGGGAGCTTCGCCTATCTCGCGGCGAGCGGGTTTGTCTTCGCCATCTTCGTCGCGCGCGGGCTCTACGGCTTCCCCCTCGTCCTCCACGTCTTCGCCGGGGCGATATTCGCCGTCTGCCTGACGCTCGTCGCCTACCTCAGGGCGCGGCGGTTCACCTTCGAGCCGCGGCCGCTGGCCCTGCCCGGCGACCTGGAGAGCGTGCGGCGGTTCAGGATCCCGTGGGGACCCCGGGACTGGGCCAAGGTCGTCTTCTGGGTCTTCCTCGCCGCGGGCGTCTCGGCGGCGGCGGCCGAGCTCCTGGCGATGCTGCCCTGGTTCCATTACCAGGGGGAGGTCCTCCTCCTCGACTGGCACAGGTGGAGCGCGCTCCTCTCCCTCCTGGCGGCCATCGTCTTCACCGACCTCGAATTCTTCGCGCCGCGCCCCGACGCCGAATATAGTTGTTAAGATTGTCAAGAGGGACAGTCCCCCCCGGGGGGCTGTCCCCTTTTTTATTTCGTGCGGGGGGACGGCTCGCGGCGGCCGTCGTTGTAGAGCCCGGCGACCTCGACCGCCTTCCCGTCCCTGACCGTGAACTCCAGCCGGAAGTAGCCCAGGCCCTCGACGGCGAACAGTGTCCCGGTCACCGGGATGAGCCGGTATTTCGGGCCGACCCGCTGGTAGTAGAGCGCGCCGTTCTCGAAGGTGACCTTGCGCTCACCGTAGACGCCGGCGTAGGACTTGAGCGTCTTTTCGGCGACGTGCGCCGGGTCGGCCTTGGCCTTGAGCCCGGTCATGATCCATTCGTACCCGGCCTTCCGCGCGGGGTCTGAGGCCTTGGCAGCGAGCTTCTCGACAGCCATCGCGTAGGCTTTATCGAAGGCCTCGGCGGCCGGGACGGCGATGTCCGGCGCGACGCCGGTCCCCTCCCAATTCGTCTTGGAAACCGGGTTGATAGCCCGGGCGTAGGGCACCCGAAGCATGTAGTCCGTCTGGACGATCATGGCCCGGGTCGGATGGGCGCCGCCGCCGGTCGTCTCGCCGATCACGGTGGCCCGCTTGAGATTCTTCATGTTGTAGGTGAACTCCTCGGCCCCGGAGAATGTCCGCGAGCTGGTGAGGATGTAGAGGTCGGCCTTGTCCAGCCGAGGGCCGGGGACGTAGGGCATGGTCCAGTAGTTCTCCATCCGGTCGCCCTGCCGGTAATAGAGGTCGTTAAGATGGGCCATGTCTGGGAAGAAATAGGTGCTCATGAGCTGGATCTGCGCCGGGTCGCCGCCGCCGTTCTGGCGGAGGTCGATGATGACGGCGTCGCAATAGCCCAGGAAGTTCAGGGCCGCGATGGCCGTCGGGCCAGCCTCGTCGGGCGAGGCGAACTCCCGGAAGTCGAGGTAGCCGATATTGCCGTCGAGCTGCTCGACCTTGCGGAAGCCGAAGTTGTCGCGCCGCGATTCCCCGAGCTGCCGCTCGCGGACCTTGGCGCGTTCCGCCTCGCTCTGCCCCATCATCGTCCGGATGTCCTCGGCCATGGCGGGGTTGTAGGCGAAGCCGGTGTGCTTGTCCTTGCTTACGTCGAGAATGACGGCCGAGACGGCGCGGGCAAAGGAAGAGGCGTCGGCGGCCTTGTCGAAGTCGCCGGCCTTGAGCTTGGCCTGAAGGGCGTCCCCGACTTTCTTGGCCGTCTCCGGGAAGATGTAGTTCTCGTTGAAGAGCTTTGCGATCTCGTCGACGACGGCCTGCTTCTTGGCGGCGTCGACGGCCGGCGGCTGAGGCGCCTGGGCCTGCTGGGCGATGGCCGACGCGGCGGCCAGGGCCAGGCAGAAAAGGACGATGAGAATCCTGGGGGGGTTAGGACGCGACATGGCGGTTCTCCTTGTCGGACGGTCAGCGGGCGATGTTCTCGAGGAGGAGCTTCAGCGGCCAGTAATCGATGCCCATGCAGATCTCCTCGACGTGCCCGGTGTCGGCGGCGCTCGGGCTGATCAAGGCCCCCTTGACCATGAACACGTCATAGTCCATGTCGAGGGCGCCGTGGTAGGTGGCCAGGACGCAGCCCGTGGCGCTGAGGCCGCAGAGGAACAGGGTGTTGATGTGCTTTTCCTTCAGCAGGGCGTCCAGGTTCGTCTTCTTGAAGGCGTTGGGGAAGTTCTTGATGACGCGAGGGTCGTCCGGTTTGACGGCCGTCGTCTTCGGGAACTGAAAGTCCTGGCTGTCCACGACCGGCCCGGCCTTGGGGTCCGTGTGGTAGACGCGGATGACCGGGAAGCCGTTGTCACGGAACAGGGCGATGACGTAGTTGATCATGTCCATCCCCCGCTTGACGTCCTTCTCGTCCATGTGCGGCAGAAAAGCGTTCTGGATGTCGATGACGAGCAGGGCCGGCTTGGCCTTGGCCGGCGCCGGCCTCGCCTGGGCTGCGGCGAAGACGGCGGTCGCCAGGATCAGCGACAGGAAGAGCATCGTTCTTTTCATGGGTCGTTCTCCTTCGAGTCAATCTCGCGACCGGGACGCGGGGCGTTTCGGGCGGGGGGCAAGCCCCCGCACGAGCAGCTCGGCCGCAGCCGCGGCGTATTTTTCGACCTCCTCCCGGCGGCCCAGCTCGCGGGCCGAAAGGTTGAACGGGAGGAGGGAGTTCGTGGACTGGATGAGGACCCGGGACGCCTCCGCCGGGTCGGAACAATCGAGGCCGCGGGACCGAGCCCCCTCGCGGAGGACCTCCTCGAACACCTTGGCCTCGGTCACGAAGTGGGTTTCACGGCGGGCGAGGAGGGCCGACCGCACCGACGACAGGAGGTCGCTCAGGTTCTGGGAGTAGTGCGCAACGCTGTCGAACCGGAAGAGGACGCGGTGGACGAGCATCCGGCGGAGCCGCTCCGCGGCGGGAGCGGGCGAGGCGGCGATGGCGCGGAGGCCGTCCGCGACCCTCTCCGCGATACGGTCGATGTGGGAGAGGACGAGCTCCTCCTTCCCGGGGAAATGGAGGTAGATCGTGCCCTTGCCGATGCCGACCTCGCGGGCCACGTCGTCCATGGTCATCTTCGCGTAGCCGTAGCGGGCGAGGAGGGCGTCGACCGCATCGAGGATGAGGTCCCGGATGTCGTCGCGCTGGGCGATCCGTCTCATGTGCGCCTCATGGTGACTTATGACTGATATTGTATTCTGGTCATCTAGCGTTGTCAAGCGGAAACTCGCGAAGGGGGCCGGCTCTCTCCCGTAGAAAGCCGGCCAGCGGCTGGTAAGCCCAAGTGAGAGCGCCCCGCGGGGACTGTCGCTCTTAACAATCAACGGGGCCACGGTTGCCTTCCCTGTCTCCCTGAGCTAAACTCCGGGCGGCTTCGGGATTCCGGCGCCGGCATCGGAGGCCGGCGGCAGGGAGGTCGGCGGATGAAGAGAAGAGCGTTCGGCGTGGCCTTAGGATTGGCGCTCGGCATGATCGCTTTATTGGGCGCGCGGGGCGCCTCTGCGCAGGACGACCTGGCCATCTGGAGGGAGTTCGTGTCCGCGGTCAAGGGCGGCCGGATGACCGAGGACATGGTCCGGCCGTACGCGGACCTGCCCAAGGACGTATTATTGAAGCAGCTCGCCGAGATCAGGACGGCCCACAACGAGTTCAAGTCCTGGGGCGAATGGGACAAGCCGGAGGTCTACCCCGTCGGCGACGAGGTCCACTATGTCGTGACCTTCACCTGGGGCGGGAAGACGAAGAGCGATTTCTGCTTCACCCTGCTCAAGGAGGGCGGCCGCTGGTACTACCGCCATGTCGAGAATATCTTCATCCGTCTGGACAAGGTCGACAAGCTCCCTGCGACCGAGTTCCCGGACCTGCCCGAGGAAACCAAAGCCTGGCAGCGCGAGGAGAACTACTGGTCGCAGATGGTCTATTTCCAAGGCGTCTTCGCCAAGGATAGGGGGAAGGACTATCTGGCCGGCCTGCTGCGGGACGGGGCGGGATATTACCTGGCGGCCAAGACCTGGGTTCCCTTCGTGCCGCCGGGGCGAGCGTTCATCCTGTACGCGTGCTGGGAGCAGAGCCGGCTCAGGGGGAATGCCGTTTCTTTAGACAGCCTGTCGGACCACGAGGCCGTCGTTCGCCTCAAGCCGCAGTTCTTCGCGCTCTACAAGCAGGCCGGGCATCTCAGGGGGCAGATCGCTTTCGAGGATTACCGCCGGATCTTCGAGACGATCTGGCAGGACCGGGCCGCGGCCGCCGGCTGGACGCTCGAGATCAGGTACGAAGATCCCGAGTGCCTGACGTGCCTGCTGCGGTTCGCGAAGAAGCCGTGAGGGGCGACCCGCCCGGCCGATCATGAAGAGGGACGCCCCCCGGGAGGGGATTGTCCCTCTTTATAATTCGGCTTTCTTAAACTCCAGCAGGTCGCCGGGCTGGCAGTCGAGGACCTCGCAGATCCTCTCGAGCGTCGAGAAGCGGACGGCCCGGGCGTGGCCCTGCTTGAGGATCGAGAGGTTGGCCATGGTGATGCCCACCTTCTCCGAGAGCTCGGTGAGCGACATCTTCCGCTTGGCCATCATCAGGTCGAGATTGACGATGATCGGCATGGTCGGCCTCAGACGGT
>DATKJS010000119.1:0-63406 GCA_035543515.1 Terriglobales bacterium
CTGGATCGAGAAGACGCACCGCTTCTGGTACCGGAAGACCGTTAAGGGCGGCTTCGAGTTTGAGCTCGTCGACGCGGACGCTCTGACCAAGAAGCCGGCCTTCGACCACGAAAAGCTCGCCGCGGCCCTCAACGCCGCGTCGGGCCAGAAATACACCGGGGTGAAGCTCCCATTTATGGGCATCCGCTTCACGGACGCGGAGAAGGCCATCGAATTCGAGGCGGCGGAGTTCCGCTGGAAGTGCGATCTGGCGACCTACGCCGTAACCAAACTCGGCCCGGTCGAGCGACGCCGCCCCTGGCCGCTCGACGAGCCGCCGGAGTCCAAGGAGCCCAAGGCCTCGCCCGACGGCAAGCGCGAGGCCTTCATCAAGAACTTCAACGTCTGGGTCCGCTCCAAGGACAAGGACAAGAAGGACGAGACGGCCCTGAGCTGGGACGGGAGCGAGGGCAACGCTTACGTGCTCGGCTCGATCAGCTGGGCGCCCGATTCGAAACGCCTGGTCGCCTACCGCGTCCGGCCGGGCTACAAGCGGCTCGTCCAGTACGTCGAATCCTCGCCCGAGGACCAGCTCCAACCCAAGGCCTTCACCATCAACTACGCCAAGCCCGGCGACGCCCTGGACCTCCCGCAGCCGGTCGTCTTCGACGCCGACGGCAAGGGCCGGGTCGATATCGATAACGCCCTCTTCCCGAATCCGTACGAGCTTTCGGACATCGTCTGGCGGAAGGACGGCCGCAGCCTGACCTTCGAATACAACCAGCGCGGCCATCAGGTCTATCGGGTCATCGAGGTGGAGGCCGCGACCGGCAAGGCCCGCGCCCTGGTCAGCGAGGAGCCGAAGACCTTCTTCTGCTACTCGGGCAAGAAGTACCGGGCCGACGTCGCCGACGGCAAAGAGATCGTCTGGATGTCGGAGCGGGACGGCTGGAACCACCTCTATCTCTATGACGGAGCGAGCGGCGTCGTCAAGAACCAGATCACCAAGGGGCCATGGGTCGTGCGCGGTGTCGACCGGGTCGATGAAGAGGCGCGTCAGGTCTGGTTCCGGGCGAGCGGCATGAAGGCGGGCGAAGACCCTTATTTCGTCACCCCCTACAAGGTCAATTTTGACGGCGCCGGGCTGACGCCCCTGGCCGGGGAAGGGGTCAACCACTCCGTCGCCTATTCGGCGGACGGCAAGCTCTTCGTCGACACCTTCTCGCGCGTCGACCTCGCGCCGGCCTGCGTCCTGCGGCGGGCCGAGGACGGGAAGGTCCTGCTCGAAGTCGAGAGGGCCGACATCGCCGGCTTGGTCAAGGCCGGCTGGCGCTCCCCGGAGGTCTTCACGGCCAAGGGCCGCGACGGACAGACGGACATCTGGGGGATCATCATCCGGCCGATGAAATTCGACAAAGCCCGCAAATACCCCGTCATCGAGACGATCTACGCCGGGCCGCACGACTCCTTTGTCCCGAAATCGTTCATGGCTTGGAGCGGGATGATGTCGCTGGCCGAGCTGGGCTTCGTCGTCGTCCAGGTCGACGGCATGGGGACCTCCAACCGCTCCAAGGCCTTCCACGACGTCTGCTGGAAGAACCTGGCCGACGCCGGGTTCCCCGACCGCATCCTCTGGCACAGGGCCGCCGCCGCCAAGTACTCCTGGTACGATATCACGCGGGTCGGCATCTACGGCACCTCGGCCGGCGGCCAGAGCGCCATGGGCGCGCTGCTCTTCCATCCGGAGTTCTACCAGGTCGCCGTGGCCTCGTGCGGCTGTCACGACAACCGCATGGACAAGATCTGGTGGAACGAGCAGTGGATGGGCTGGCCCCTCGGGCCGGAATACGCGGCCTCCTCGAACGTGGACAACGCCTGGCGGCTCAGGGGCAAGCTCCTCCTGTTCGTCGGCGAGCTCGACACGAACGTCGACCCGTCCTCGACGATGCAGGTCGTGAACGCCCTGATCAAGGCCGGCAAGAGCTTCGGCCTCCTCGTCCTGCCGGGCGAGAACCACACGAGCGGCGGCGACTACGGCGAGCGGGCGAGGCGCGATTTCTTCGTCCGGAACCTCCTCGGGGTCGAGCCGCCGGACTGGAACAGGATCGACCAGAAGAAAGCTCCGGGAGCGCGCTGACGACGGCGACAATCTTCGTCCGCGGGTCCCGACTAAACTGACAGCTTTTGTTATTGAGGAGATCCGGGATCCGTGATGACCTGTTTTTTCTCCCTTGCGCAAAGGTCCGGCCGGACGCCGTGTCTAAACAGGCAAAAGAAGCGCAATGGGCGAAGGCCGGGGTCGCTTGACACGCTCTCGCCGTGACACATATAATGAGCATGGGAAAGGGGCACTTTTTAATCGGCTATAAGGAGGATCCATGAGCCGAACATTCCGCTGGGTGGCCACGTGCGCCCTGGCTCTCGCAGGCGCCGCGGGCCTCGTTTTCCTCTCGGCGTGTAACGCGACCTCGACCACGGCCTCGGGCTCCGGCCGCCTGAACGTCCTCGTGACCGACGGCCCCACGGACGATTGGCAGCTCGTCCAGGTCCAGCTCAACTCCATCAGTCTCCGCAAGGCGGATGACCAATCGTGGGTGAAGGTCTGGACTGCGGACACTAACAACCCGACGACCCTGAACCTCGTCGACCTCGCCGGGGTGGCCCAGATCCTGGGCAACACGAACATCGCCGCCGGCACGTATGACCGGCTGAAGCTCGTCATCAACAACGACACGACGACGATGAAGCTCGTCGCAGACGACGGGACGGCCTACGTTTCGCCGAACATCAAGCTCGTCGACCCGAGCGGCAACGGCGAGATCAAAGTCGACATCAAGCCCGCTATCGCCGTTTCCGACGGCGGCGTCGCCAACCTGCAGGTCGATTTCGACCTGGCCCACCCCTTGTCGATCACGGTCCTCAACGGCACGGCGATCATCAACCTCCAGATCCGCCACCGGGCCGTACCGCGCAACTTCAAGGACATCCAGTTCGCCCGGACGATCGGCACGGTAACCGACGCGGACACGACCAACAAGACGTCCTTCACGGTGACCCCGCTCGACGGCGGGTCGGCCCTGACCTTCGGCGTCGACAGCAATACCATCTACGTCGACGTCGACGCCAACGCGGCCGGGAACTTCGACGCCCTGGCGGCCCTCAAGGGCTCAACGGACAAGGGCGCCCTCGTCGCCTCCAACATGAACTCCGACGGGACTCTCTATGCCCGCCGGGTCTGGTATGGCACGATCACCAGCCTGCCCGCGTTCACTCCCGAGGGCCTCGTCCGGCGCGTCGGGGACAACTGGATCAAGGTCCTCAACAAGGACGCCCAGCACACGGGCTCGAGCCGCTACTCCTGCAACTGGGATTCGGACGTCATCTTCGTCAACGACGCCACGGCCTGGACCTTCCACGACTCGATCTCGATGGGCACCGGCACCTCGATCCTCCAGGACATCCGCCGCGGCTTCCGCGTCTCCGTCGTCTATGTCGACGCCACGGCCGCGGTCAAAACGGCCGCCTCGATCAACGTCCAGAGCGCCCATGACGAGGGCGATATCCGCAGCATTTCGACGACCGGGATCACCTTCGGCGGCGGCGATTACGGCAAGTGCTGGGATCCTCGGATGGCGAACCCCGTGGCGTTCACTCACGAATGGCCCTACAGCACGGTCACCGACCACGCCTTCTCCTGGTGGTTCTTCGGCCTGCCGTCCTCGGCCTCGACGGTCGTCCAGGACCTCATGGATACGGTTAACCAGGCCAAGACGGCCAACCTCAGGGTCTTCGGCCGGGCCGACCTCTACTGGGATGTCACGGCCAATGCCAACGCCGGCGGGTGGGTCGTGGAGAGCCTCGTCCTCGCTCCCGAGAAGCTGCGCGAACCGACCAAGATCACCACGAACTATTCCTCCTCCCTCGGCACAATGGGCGTCTCCACCTTCGATTGGGACAACGACAGCCTGCCCGTGACCCTGACCGTGACCCTGGACACGACGGGCGACCTCCAGACGGTCGTCGCTTCCATCGTCTGGAATTCCACGACGCGGATCCTGACCACGACAGTCCCCGTCCTTCCGGCCAACTGGGAATCCCTGCTCACGACCGACCTCTTCGGCGTCAGGGTCTGGGTCCGGCCGGTCAAGGCCACCGACGGGGCCTTCTCCTGGCACGCCTACACGGTCATCGCGTTCAAGATCATCTGAAGCTCCCCTCTGAACGACGCACGGCCGCGGGCCCTCGGGCCCGCGGCCTTTTTTTTCGCCCCGAGGGCGTTGCCTCGCGGGCGGGGGAATTGGTATGATGACGGAAACGGAGGACGGCCATGATCAAACCCGTCGACACGCGGTCCGGAAACCTTGAGTTCCGCTGCCACGCCTGCGGCACGGTCTTCCGTCACGCCGTCAGGGTCTATAACGACGCCCCGACCGGGGACGAATCGCAGGAATACGACGTCCGGAACTGGTCCGCAGCGGGGATCGACCTCCAGTGCCCGAAATGCTACGCGGAGAGGACATACCGGCTGGAGATCAGGCCTGACCGGGAAAGGGGAGTGATGTGAGGCGGCGGGGTCAGGCCACGGTGGACGGGATCTTCCCTTCCTGCTGGTAGATGTGCTTGATGAGGCACAGGACGCCGTTCGAGATCCTGTGCTTGAACTCGACGCCGAGCTCGAAGCAGTCGCCGCCCTCCTGGACGTTGAGCCACTTGACCTGGCCCTCGAGGCTGATCAGCTCCTTGGTGCCGGAGAGTTCGATCTGGATCTTGATGATGGAGCCGACGTCGAAGAGCTCCTTGGTGTAGATCCGCGCGCCGCCGAGCGAGATGTCGCGCGTGAAGGCATTGATCCCGACCGGCTTCCGCGCCGCCTGCGTCGGCTGGATCGAAACGTTGTTCCGCTCGACGAGCCGGTCTTCCTTGCGCTTGTTGGCCATGGCCTGCTCCTTGCCCCCGGCACTCCGGGGCCTCCCCATCCTCGGCCGCACGGGGGGTGGGGTCAATCGCCTCGGGGGGTGATTCGGTGGGTGACCGTCCCCCCCTCATCAGGGGGACCCGGTGGCCTGTCGGGCGGCCCGGAGGGCCCCGGCGCCGCCCGCAGGGCTAGAAAATGACGCCTCCCCCCGACCGGCTGCTCTTCATGTAGACGAGGACGAGCCGGACGACCATGAAGATGATGCCCAAGGTCAGGGCCAGGAGGTAGAGGGTCAGGAGAGCCGCGTCGCGGCGGGGGATCTTCCGGCCGACGACCCAGGGGTAGACGAGGTCGAAAAGGGTCTTGCCGAAGAAGACGATGAGGAGCGTCAGCCCGAGGACCGAGCGGTAGAGGAAGGTCTTGACATTTGCCGTGTCGACCCGGTCGAGGATGACGAGGGGGTAGAGAAGCCAGGCCGCAACGACCCAGAGGACGAGGACGAACGCCGTGACGATCCTGCGGTCAACCTTGTCCGGCTTCAAGACGGGCCTCCGCGGGCCGGGTCGGCCGCCGTCCCGGCTAGACGCCGCGCTCCCCCTCCTTGCGGAGAGCGCTGTTCCTGAGGCTATAGACGAAATAGACGACGAGGCCCAACACGAGCCAGCCCAGGAACCGGAGCCAGGTCACTAACGGAAGTCTGAGCATCATGATGGCGCACAAAACAATGCCTAGTCCGGGCAGTACGGGGCTGAGCGGCGCCTTGAAAGCCCGGGGGATTTCGGGCCGAGTATAGCGGAGGATAATGACTCCCGCCGCGACGATGATATAGGCGAACAGTGTGCCGATCGAGCACAATTCCATCGAGACTTTGATCGGGGTCAACGCGGCGCCGATGGCGACGATGCCGCCGGTCAACCAGGTTGTGACATAGGGTGTCTTGTGGCGGGGGTGGACCTGCGAAAGCGCTGGCGGCAGCAGCCCGTCGCGGGACATCGCGAACAGGATGCGGGGCTGCCCCATGATGAGGACGAGCAGGACGCTCGTGATGCCGGCGATGGCCCCGGCGCTGACAAGGGCCGAGATCAACGGCATCTTGAGCGTATTGAGGACGAGGGCGACGGGGAAGGCTACACCGAGGTCCTTGTAAGGGACGACGCCGGTCATGATGGCCGCCACCGAAATATACAGGACGGTGGCGATGACGAGCGAAGCGATGATGCCGATCGGCAGGTCCCGCTGGGGATTCTTGGCCTCCTCGGCTGTCGTCGAGACGGCGTCGAAGCCGACGTAGGCCAGGAAAACGATAGCGGCGGCCGTCATCACGCCCTTGAAGCCGAAGGGCATGAACGGATGCCACTTGACCGGGTCGACGTGACCGACGGCGGCGACGATGAAGACGAGGACCGCAGATACTTTGACGATGACGATGGTCAGGTTGACCCGGGAGCTCTCCTTGATGCCTCGGGCCAGGAGCCAGGTGATGACGAGGACGATGGCCACGGCGGGAAGGTTCAGGAGGCCGGGGGGCTTATCGAACGGCGAGGCCGTCAAGCTGTTGGGGAGGTTCAAGCCGCCGCTGCGAAGGAGGTTCACGAAATAGCCGGACCAACCGTTGGAGACGAGGATGGCCGCGACCATGTACTCGAGGATGAGGTCCCAGCCGATGACCCAGCCGAAGATCTCGCCCAGGGTCGCATAGCCGTACGTATAGGCGCTGCCTGAGACGGGGATCATCGCCGCGAGCTCCGCGTAGCAGAGAGCGCTACAGGCACAGGCGACGGAGGCGATGGCGAAGGAGAGGATGATGGCGGGCCCCGCGTTGTGAGCGGCCTGGACGCCGGGCAGGACGAAGATGCCGACGCCGATGCTGCAGCCGATGCCGATCGCGGTCAGGTCCCAGGCCGTCAGGGCCCGGCGGAGCCTGTGGCCCTCGACCTCGGTGTCGGCCATGATCCGGGTCATGGGCTTGGTGCGCAGGAGCGGGCTTCGCATTCGATCTCCTTGTCTTTGAGGCTTATACCATAGCATGCCGGGACCGTCAAACCGCCGGCACGGGGGCGCCCGGCGTTGACAGCCTGGCGGGAATGTATGACAATCCGTGCGGTGGTCACTTTGCCGCCGCACGACTTGGCTTTGGCCCTCGATTGGGAGTATGACTGGGATTTCGTCCGCCTCGTCGAGGCCGAGGCGGCCGGCCGGGGGCTGCGGACCGTCGTCATCTCCCCGGCCGACGTCGCGGCCCGCCTGGAGGACCTCCGCTCGGGCCGGCTTGATTTCCGCATCCTCCTCGACCGCGCCTCGCCCTCCTCGCCCGACTTCCTGGCCTTTCAGGCGGCCGCCCTCGAGCGCGGCCGGGAGGTCATCGACCCCGCGGACCGGCTCCGCTGGGCTTCGGACAAGGCGACCATGCACCTCGAGTTCATCGCCCACGGCATCCGCACGCCCCATACGCTCATCCTGCCGCCGGCCGAGGCCGAGGGGACGCCGACGCTCGGCCCGGCCGAGCTCCTCCCCCTCGGGACGCCCTTCGTCGTCAAGCCGGCCAACACGACGGGCGGCGCCCTCGGCGTCGTCGAGGACGCCGGCTGTCTCGGGGATGCCCTGGCCGCGCGCCGGGCCTATCCGTCCGACAAGTACCTCCTCCAGGAGAGGATCGTCGCCGAGGAACGGGACGGCCGGCGATTCTGGTTCCGCGGCTTCTACGTCCTGGGCGAGGTCCAGTGCGCCTGGTGGGACCCGAAGACCCATGTCTACGCCGCGCTCGGGGAGGGGGAGGCCGCGCTCTACGGGCTCGAGCCGCTCGCCGGCGTCGTTCGGGCCGTGGCCGATGTCTCGGGCCTGCGGTTCTTCTCGACGGAGATCGTCCGGGACGCTCGGGGGGGCCTCGTGGCCGTCGATTATGTCAACGAGACCTGCGACATGCGCCTGCAATCGAAGCACGCCGACGGCGTTCCGGACGCGATCGTCGTCAGGATCGCGGCCCGGATCGCCGCGTATGCGGGGGAGGGAAGACCATGAAAACCCGCGGTCTGCTCATCGCGGTCCTCCTCGCCGCCGTCGCCGTCTATTTTCTCTACTTCGCCAAGACGGCCGGCGACAAGGGGCTCCTCCAGACCGAGATCGACCAGCTGGCCAAGGCCAAGATCGCGCTGACCCAGGCCAACATGGCCGGCGTGGCCCGGGAGATCACGTCCTACGCGGCGGGCGGCGAGGGCCTGCCCGAGGACCTCAAGCCGCTCCAGAGGTCCAGGCCCGGCTTCGGCCTGGGGCTTCAGGACGGCTGGGGCCGCGCCATCCGCTACGAGCGGCTCTCGGACGCGGCCTTCCGGCTCCGCTCGGCCGGGCCCGACGGGGTCTTCGACACGGCCGACGATATCGTCAAGGATTTCTAGTCCGGGCCGATCATCCGCTTCGGCCGCGAAAACAGCCGGCGGAGCCTCTGCCAGAGGCCGCGCTTGGACGGGGCCTCATCGATCTCGAGTTTGCCGACCGTCCTGCGGAAGGGGGCCTTGGGCGCGTAATAGTAGGACCGCTTGAGGAGCGACAGGTCGTAGGTCTGCTTCCGCTCGGGGTCGAGGAGCGTCTGGCAGGCCTCCTCGATCCGGCCGACGATCTGGCGGCGCTCGTCGTCCGTGACCAGGCTGTAGGCGGCCAGAGAGCCGGGGGCGTAGGTGACCAGGGCGGCCTGGTAACCCTCCCGGATCTCCTCCGGCGACGCGGTCCTCTCCACGTTGAGAAGCTCATAATAGGTCCAGTCCTCGATCCGCTTGATCATCGGGGGTTCGGGAAGCCGATCTCGGGCGGCGTCCGGCGGGAATGCTCGACGGCGTAGATGAGCTCCTCGGCGGCCGAGCCGATGGCCCGGGCCGCGGCCGAGTCCGGATGGGCCTTGGCGAACGGCTGGAGGGCCCTGAGCGAGGTGTGGACGCGGACGTCGTAGGGGACGGCGCCGAGGAAGTGGATGTCGATGAGGAGGTAGCGGCGGGCCACGTCGACGACGGACCGGCCGAGCTCCGCGTCCGCCTCGTCGCGCGCCTTGTTCATGATCAGGCAAGGCCGGAAGTTCCGCAGGGCCCGGTAGAGGATGGTGCCGTAGGAGCGGTCGGATTCGATGAGCGACTTGAAGAAGGAGTAGAGGGACCGCGAGTTCTTCTCGATCTGCTCGAGCATCTTCTGGTGGAGGTCCGGGATCTTGTAGTGGTCCATGTAGAGCTTGAGGACCCGCATGATGCAGGACTTGAGGAAGAGATAGGAATTCTCGATCGCGGTCGGCTCGGGCGTGGCCACGACGATGCCGGGGTCGGCGCTGAGGAAGAAGTCGAGGGTGTTGTAACTGCTGCCCGTGCCGAGGTCGAGGATGACGTCCTGAGCGGCCAGCTGGCGGACCTGGCGCAGGAGCCGGAGCTTCTTGTAGTGGTTGAGGTTGGCGATGAAGAGGATGTTCTCGGAGCCGCGGACGATGCGGAGCCCTTCGTAGGGCGTCTCGACGGCCGCCTCCTCGAGGCTCCCGACCCGGTTCGTCAGGAAGTCGCCGAGGTCCGGGTGGCCGTTCCGCATGCCGAGGAGGGTGTGGAGGTTCGGGCCGCCGAGGTCGGCGTCGACGAGCATGACATCATGCCCCAGGGAGGCGAGGTGGAGTCCGAGGCCGCTCGAAACGAAGCTCTTGCCCGTGCCTCCCTTGCCGCCGCCGACGGCCCAGATCCGCTTGTCCATTTCCTTAGCCGAGAAAGCTACGATAGCACAGTCGGGGGAGGCATTTCAAATTGACTTGGGGCGCCGATTTCTTTAGAATGCGGGCCTCGAACGATGGACGCGCCAGCCCGACCCGCCCTCAAACCCGCTCGCGGCAAGAGCCCCTTGGCCCTGCCCGTCCTGGCCGGGGTCACGGTCTGCGCCGTCCTCGTCGCTCTGCGCGGCCTCGGCCTCGCGGCCGTGCCGGCCGCGGCCGTCCTCGCCGTCCGCTGGCTCGCGACCGCCCTCTTCGTCGCCCACGCCGTTCACCGGCGCTCGCTGACGACCTGGATCGTCGTCAGCATGGTCGTCGGCGCCCAGGTCGGCTACGACCTCCCGTCCCTCGCCGTCGGCCTGCGGCTCTTCAGCCTCATCTTCTTGCGGATGATCAAGACGATCATCGCCCCGCTGCTCTTCTCGACCCTCGTCGTCGGCATCGCCGGCCACTCCAACCTCAAGCAGGTCGGCCGGATGGGCGTCAAGTCCCTGGTCTACTTCGAGGCCGTGACGACCCTGGCCCTGTTCATCGGGCTGGCGGCCATCAACATCTCCCGGGCGGGCGTAGGCATCCACCTGCCGGCCGCGGTCCAGGCCGAGGGGATGGCCGCGGCGAAGCAGTCGGCCCCCGACATCGTCCTGCACATCTTCCCCGAGAACATCGCCAAGGCCGTGGCCGACGGGCAAATCCTCCAGGTCGTCATCTTCGCCATCGTCTTCGGCATCGCCCTGGCCCTCATCTCCGAGGCCAAGAGGCGGCCGATCCTGACCGTGACCGAGAGCCTGGCCGAGCTGATGTTCAAGTTCACCAACATCGTCATGCTGTTCGCCCCCGTCGGCGTCGGCTGCGCCATCGCCTACACGGTCGGGCACATGGGGCTGGGGGTCCTCGTCAACCTGTTCAAGCTGCTGGCCACGTTCTACGTCGCCATCCTCGTCTTCCTCCTCGTCGTCCTCCTGCCCGTGGCCCTGCTCATCCGGGCGCCGATCCGGAAGTTCCTCGCCGCCATGGTCGACCCGGTGACCCTGGCCTTCGCCACGACGAGCAGCGAGGCGGCCCTGCCCCGGGCCATGGAGGCCATGGAAGCCATCGGCGTCCCCCGCAAGGTCGTCGCCTTCGTCATGCCCACCGGCTACAGCTTCAACCTCGACGGCTCCAGCCTCTACCTTTCGCTGGCGGCGATCTTCGTCGCCCAGTCGGCTGGGGTGAGGATGAGCCTGGGCCAGCAACTCCTCCTCGTCTTCACCCTGATGCTGACGAGCAAAGGGGTGGCCGGGGTGCCGCGGGCCTCGCTCGTCATCCTCCTGGGCACGGTCGCCCAGTTCAACCTGCCGACGGAGCCCGTCTTCATCATCCTGGGCATCGACGAGCTCATGGACATGGCCCGGACCTCCCTCAACGTCCTGGGCAACAGCTTCGCGACCATGGTCGTGGCCAAGTGGGAGGGGGAGTTCGGCCAGGAGCGGCCGTCCCCGGTCGTCCCGGAGGCCGCCGGCAACCGTCCCTGAGCGGCTTGCTTTTTTCCGCGCTTTCTGGTATTTATATCGGAACATTCCCGAATCCCGGCGAGGAGTCTGAGGACGTTGGACAACATCGGCAACATCGACAGCAAATACAGGTTCATCATCGTGGCCTCGAAGCGCGCCAAGCAGCTTCTCAAGGGCGCCAAGCCCAAGCTCAAGGCCAAGTCCCGGAACCTGATCCGCATCGCCCAGTCCGAGGTCAAAGCGGGACTCATCGAGTACGAGGTCATCCCGGCCGGAAAAGAGGAGATCCCGGAGCAGGAAGAGCGGGTCTTCGTCGGCGCCGACATCGTCGCCGAGGAGCCCCCCGAGCCCGAGGCCCTGACCGTCAGGGACTTGGCCGAGGGAGAGACCGGCAAGGCCGTCGAGGAAGAGACCGAGGAAGAAGAGGAAGAGACCGAGGACGAAAACGAGGACCTCGAGGGCGAGCCGAAGGAAGACAAGGACGAGTGAGGCCGGCTCTCGTTGCTCTTTAGGAGGACGTGATATTCTCTCCCTCTTAGATCAGGGACAGAGTTTTGTCTCCCCCTTCTGTTTTTGAAGGATCAGGTCGACGTAGTTCGCGCGGATGAAGTCCGCCCGCCGAAAACCCAGACGCCGGGCGAAGCGGGTGATCTCGTGGCGCTTCCCCTCGAGCTCGAGAAAGTTCCCGGCTGGGGTCTCGTCGAGCGTGATCGTCAGCCGTCCCTGGCGCAGGACCGTCCGGTGCTTCGCGTAGGCAAAGGCCGGCCGCAACCCAAGGGCCTTCAGGATCTTGCGCGCCTGCCCGGCGTCCGCGACCGCCGTCTCGAACTCTTCCCTGACCTTGAAGGAGCGGGATTTCTGCGGCGTCCCCTTGAATGTCAGGGTGGTCCTCCGCCCGGCCCGGCGCAGCCGGAGCGCCAGCCGCGCGCCGCGGAGCCGGCCGTCGGGAAAGTCATAGAGCGTGTCCTGCTCGAGGACGCGGTCCCGGCTGACGACGGCCCCCAGGGCGACGAGCTTCTCCCGCACCGGCCGGGGGTCGCCGATCCTGATCTTGACCTCGGTTTCGGTCATGGCCGGCCGCTCATCGCCTCCGCTCGAGGACGAAGCGGGTCAGGGCGGCCAGGGCCCGCCGCGGCGGCGCATCGGGGAAGCGGCCGAGGGCCTCAAGGGCCCGCTCCGCGCAGGCCGCCGCCCGGCCCGAGGCGTACGCCAGCGACCCGGCCGCCTTGAGCCGCCCGACGAGCTCCTCCCGTTCCCCGGGCGTGACATCCCGCCGGCCCAGGAGGGCCACGATCCGGTCCCGGCCCGGGCGGCCGTCGGTCCGGAGGGCGTGGATGATGGGGAGGGTCACCCGGCCCTCGGCCAGGTCCGAGAGGACCGGCTTGCCCAGGGAGCGCTCGTCCCCCGTGATGTCCAGGAGGTCGTCGACGATCTGGAAGCACAGCCCGAAGTTGAGCCCGAACTCCGCCGCGTCGCGCTCGGCCGCCGCGGCGGCCCGGCCGAGGACGGCGCCGATGCGGGCGCTCGCGTCGAACAGGACGGCCGTCTTGTTCTCGATGATGCCGAGGTAGTCCTCCTCGGCGAGGTCGAGGTCGCCGCCCCGGGCGTATTCGTCGAGCTCGCCCCGGATCATGCGGGCCGAGGTGTCGGCCATGATGCGGATGACGCGGTGGTGCCGGGACTCGAGGGAGAGGCGGATCGACTTGATGTAAAGGTAGTCGCCGAGCAGGACCGTGACGTTGGCGCCCCACTTCGCGTGGACGGATTCCTCCCCCCGGCGGACCTCGGCCTTGTCGATGATGTCGTCATGGATAAGGCTTGCCGTATGGATGAGCTCGACGAGCGAGGCCAGGAAGACGGCCTCCTCGTCCGCCGCGTCGAACAGGCGCGCGGTCAGGAGGACGAGGGCCGGCCGGAGGCGTTTCCCCTTTTTTCGGAGGACGTAGCGGCTGACCTCCGCGGTGAGGGGGTTGGGGTCCTGCGCCCAGGCCCCGAGCTGCGCTTCGACCCGGTCGAGCTCGGGCTTGATCTCCCTGGTGACGGCGGCCATGTCCCGTCCCCGGGCGTCGGACGGCCACCGGCCGGGCTGCGGGTAGGGCAAATTCATCGGTAGTTCACGAACTGCATGTGGACGCCCAGGTCGTGGGCCTTGAGGTGGGCGATGACCTCCTGGAGGACGTCGATCTTGGCCGACGAGACGCGGACTTCGTCCCCCTGGATGGCGACTTGGGCCTTGAACTTGGCCGCCTTGACGAGCTTGACGATCTCGCGGGCCTTCTCGACCGGGATGCCGGCCTGGAAGACGGCCTCCTGCTTGACCGTCCGGTTGGCGCCGTCGGCGATCCTGCCGAAGGTGATGGCCCGCAGGGGGACCTTCCTCTTGACCAGCTTCTCCTCGAGGGCCGTGCGCAGGGCCTTGATCTTGAAGTCGTCGTCGGCGACGAGGACCAGCCGGTCCTTCTCGAGGAGGACGTCGGCCCGGCTGTTCTTGAAGTCGAAGCGGTTGCGGACCTCCTTGAGCGTGGTCTGGACGGCGTTGGCCACCTCCTGGTGGTCGATCCGGGAGACGATGTCGAAGGAGTGGTCCTGGCCCATGGCGGTCCTATCTTAACATCCGCCCGGCGTTTTTTCAAAGGGGAAGAGGCGGCGGAAGTTGGCCGTCGTCGCCCCCGCCAGCCCCGCCAGGTCCAGGCCCTTCAGACCGGCCAGGACCCTGGCCGTCTCGATGACGAAGGCCGGCTCGTTGCGCCGGCCCGCCCCCCGGTAGGGGACGGGCGCGAGGAAGGGGGAATCGGTCTCGACGAGGAGGCGGTCGAGGGGGACCTTGCCGGCGACGTCGCGGAGGTCCGCGGCCTTGGGAAAGGTCAGGACGCCGGAGAAGGAGATGAGGAAGCCGCGGTCCAGCATGGCCCGGGCGATGTCCCACGGCTCCGTGAAGCAGTGGAGGATGCCGCCGGCGGTGAAGCGCTCGCCGTCGACGGCCTCGACGACCTCGGGGCCGGAAAGGCGGCTGTGGACGACCGCGGGCAGGCCGAGCTCGCCGGCCGCCCTGAGCTGGGCCCGCAAGGCCTCGCGCTGGGTGTCGCGGGGAGAGAGGTCATAGTGGAAGTCCAGCCCGATCTCGCCGACGGCGCGGATCGTGCCCGCGGCGGCCAGCTCGCGGAGACGGGCGAGGTGGGCGTCCGTGAGCTCCTTGGCCTGGTGGGGATGGACGCCGGCCGCGGCCAGGACCGTCGGAAAGGCCCGCTGGAGGCCGAGGATCGTCGGCAGGCTCGCCGGGGAGGTGAGCTCCGCCGGGCAGAGGACGGCGACCACGCCGGCGTCCAGGGCTCGGCGGACGACCGCCTCCCGGTCGGCGTCGAACTCCGGCATGTCGAGGTGGGCATGGGAGTCCACGAGGCGCGGCGGCTGGAGGACCTCGGTCATGACCCCTCTCGAAAAAAAGCCCCCGCCGGCCCACGGGCCGGCGGGGAGCTTGTCCGACGTTCCGATATGCGTTCCGCCCAGGCTACTGGGCCAGCTTCGTCTTCAGCGTCCGGAACGGGATGGCGCCGAAACTGAGGACCTTCTGGAGGAATTCCTTCTGGCTGAAGGCGTTCCCCTTGAGCGCGCGGTAGTCCTTCTCGAGCTCCAGGAGCTCCTGGTAGCCGATGTAAGCCAGCGAGCCGTCCCCGGGGCTGGTGACGATCTGGTTCCAGCGCCTCTCGGCCTCGACCGGGGTCATGAAGCCGCCGCGGGTCATATAGCCGATGACCTGCTCCTTGTTGAACGTCCCCTCATGGACGTTCATGTCCATCTGGAAGTCGATGACGGTCTTGAGGAGGAGCCGGAGCTGGTTGAGCCGCATGCGAAGGTCGAAATTGCCGAAGCCGCCCTCGATGAGCATCTCCTCGACGTAGACCGGCCAGCCCCTGAGCAGGGCCTGGTTGGGGGCCATCCGCTTGACAACGGAGGGGTCCTTGCGGGTGAAGTAGGTCGGCACGAAGCTGCCGGGGAAGACCCGCTGGACCGTCATGAAGTCGATGTAATAGTTATTGTGCTCCTCGAGGAAGCCCGTGACCTGCTCGGGCGGCCAGTCGGCGGGGATGGGATGGACATAGAGGGTGTAGGGCCCGCTCGCCTCGAAGGCGCCCGGCCCGCTCAGCAGGAACCAGCCGTCGCCCTGCAGGGCGACGGGCATGGGCTCGACCTGGAGGTTGTCCTCGGGCAGGTCGAAGAGCTTGGTCTGCTGGATGAAGCTCTTGATGCTGGCCGCGGACTGCGCGATCCGGCCGACGTACTCGTCCTTGCCGACGTGGTCGCCCTTGATCTTGTCGAGCACGCCCTGGATGATCGTCCGGCGGACATGCTCATCGCGGGCGGCCTTTTCCCCCATGTTCACTCCGATCTGCTCCACGTTCACATCCGGATACATGATCTTGTAAAACGGGGCGCAGACGACCAGCATCTCGCGGCGGATGTTGTTGGCGTCGGCCTTGGCGCGGCCCCCGATGTCCTGCTCGATCGAGAGGTTGCCCTGCGTCGCGTACTGGATCCACTTGTGATGGCCTTCCGGATTGCGGAAGCTGCCCGTCGACTTGGGTAGGAGATCGTTCTGGAGGAACCTCTGGTAATCGTCGAGGGCCAGCAGGATCTTCTGCGTCTCCGCGAGGAGGGCGGCGTTGGACGCGGCCAGCTTGGGCAGGTCCGTCTTGTAAAAGTCGATGATCCCCGGCAGCTGCCGGATGGCCGCTTGCGTGTACTCCTGGGGCGGCGTCTTCAAGTTGTCCTTGGCCCTCTTGATCAGCCCCGGCAGGAGCTTGGCCCTGGCCGCCGCCGCGGGGGCGTTGGCGTTCCGGGAGATGAGGGACTGGATGCTGTCGACGAACAGACCGTTATAGTAGGTGGGGTTGTCAATGATGAAGAGGGAATCCTCGAGCTTGAGCTGGGTGAGCTCCATGAGATCGCGCATCGTCTCGTGCTCGAGCTGCAGGTCGGGCGAGAGCTTGAACTTGTCGATCTTGGCGATGAGCTCCTGTTTGAAGGCGTCGAGGCCGTCCAGGAACTTCTCGATCGTGGCCTGGCTGAGGTCCTCGAGCTTGTCGTTGTACTTCGTATAGCCCTGCTGTGTCCCGGCCGTCGGGAAGAGCTTGAAGTAGGCGTCCCAGAACGTGTCCTTGAACTTGTTGAACTTCCCGTCCTCCGCGCTCTGGGCCAGGGCCGTTCCCGCAGTGAAGGCAAGGAAGGCCAGCACGGTGAGAGTCAAGACCGTCTTTTTCATTCGAACCTCCTCCGGGCAATGCGCTGGGTCATTGCCGCGAATCCTAGCATATCTCTCCCTTTCCTGACAATCCCTTTCGTCACCCTCCGATCTATGTGAAGGAAAGCCGGGCTTACCAGCGGACGAGGGCCGAAGCCCAGGTGTAGCCCGAGCCGAAGGCCGTCAGCGCGACGAGGTGCCCGCTTCGGATGCGGCCGTCCCTGACCGCCTCGTCGAGAGCGATGGGAATGGAGGCCGCGGTCGTGTTGCCGAGCCGGTCGATGTTGCGGACGACCTTCTCCGCCGGGATCTTGAGTCCCTTGGCCACCATCTGGGAGATGCGGTCGTTCGCCTGATGGGGGATGAGGGCGTCGATGTCCTCGGCGGCCAGGCCGTTGTGGGCCAGGGCCGCCCGCACCGACTCGGGCATCCGCTCGCAGGCGTTGACGAAGACGTGGCGGCCGTCCATCCGGGGGAAGAACTTGCCCTCGTCAAAGAAAGCCCTCTGGAAGGTCGGGTTGTCGGCGGGGCAGGGCTTCTCCATCCAGAGCTTGGAGGCGAAGTTCCCGTCCGAGAACAAATGCGTCGAGAGGACGCCGCGTCCGTCGCCGGTCTCGTTCGGCTCGAGGATGACCGCTCCGGCGCCGTCGCCGAAGAGGACGGCCATGTCCCGGCCCTCGTCCGAAAAGTCGAGGTTCGCCGACTGGACCTCGGCCGCGACGAGGAGAATGCGGCGGTAGGTCCCGGCCCGGATGAACTGATCGGCCGCGGCCAGGGCGTAGATGAAGCCGCTGCACTGGTTCCGCACGTCGAGGGCGCCGATCGTGCCCAGGCCGAGCTTGGCCTGGACGATGACCCCGATGCCCGGGAAATAGTGGTCCGGCGAGAGGGTCGCGGCGACGATGAAGTCGATCGTCGAGGGGTCGACCCCGGCCGCCTCGATGGCCCGCCGGGCCGCCTCGCAGGCGAGGTCCGAGGTGTTGACGCCGGGGTCGACGTGATGGCGCGTGACGATGCCGCTCCTCTGGCGGATCCAGTCGTCGGACGTGTCCATCAGCCTTTCGAGGTCCCGGTTGGTGACGACGCGCGGCGGGACGTAGTGCCCCGTCCCCGTAATCACGCTTTTTCTTAGCATAGCCACCAGCCATTATAAATGAGGCTTGGCCAAAAATAAAGGAATTCTCCGCGATCCCCTCTAAAGCCGGCCGTTCCGGACGTACCAGTCGAGGGTCTCGCGCAAACCCTCCTCGAGGGGGACGCGCGCCTCGAAGCCGAGCCCGCAGCGGGCCTTGGTCACGTCGGCCTCCCAGGCGTCCGGCAGCATGTCCCGGTACTTGCTGAGGTTGAGGGCGGTCGGCCGTCCGCTCAGCCGGCCCATCCCGCCCGAAACGGCGCAGGCCAGAAAGGCGGTCCAGGGCGGGAGCCGGACGGGGAGAGCCTTGCGGCCGACGATGCGGGCCGCGGCGCCGCCCAACTCCTCCCATGTCGCCGGCTCCGGATGGGCGACGTTGAAGACCTCGCCGCTCGCGACCTCGGCCCCGGCCGCGAGGACCATGGCCGTCACGGCGTCCCGGGCGGCGCATAGGCTGAGCGATTTCCGCCGGCGGCCGTAGAGGGGAAGGACGCCGCGCTTGATGAGGCGGAAGAACTCGAGGAAATCCTCATCCCCGGGCCCATAGACTGCGGCCAGCCGGAGGATGACGAGCGGGAAACGGCCCTTCCAGGCCAGGGCCTCGGCCTCCGCCAGGAGCTTGCTCCGGCCGTAGGGCGAGACGGGCCGCGGCGGGTCGTCCTCGCGGCCGGGCCGGCCCGGGGAGGAGGGCCCGGCCGCGGCCATGCTGCTGACGTGGACGACCCGGGGAGAGGCCTCGCCGCGGGCCAGGGCCCGGAAAAGACTTGCCGTCCCGTCTCGGTTTACGGTATAATAATCGCTCGATTTGGCAGCCTTGGTTGCGCCGGCGAGGTGGTAGACGACCGCGAGGCCGGCCGGCAGCGGCGGAAGGTCGAGCAAACCGCCCTGGAGGAACCGGATATCCCCCCGGCCTTCGAGGCGGCGCGCCCGCTTCGGGTTCCGGACCAGGACGTAGACCTCGGTATCAGGGGTTTCGAGAAGCCGGTCGACGAGATGGCTCCCAAGGAAGCCAGTCCCTCCGGTGACCAGGACCTTCATGACGCCGATTCTATGAGATTCGGCGGCGGCGGTCAACGCCGCGGCCGGACGGACGGGGGCCCCGGCGGGCCTCCCGCAGATCCTAGGACAGGAGACGAAGGAGGCGGAATGGATCTTTTCGATAAGTGCCAGGAGTTCACGCGGGCCGAGGAGTATCAGGCCCAGGACCTCTACCCGTACTTCACCCCGATCCAGGAGGCCCACGGCAACGAGATCAAAGTCAAGGGCCGGCCGATGATCATGGTCGGCTCCAACAACTACCTCGGGCTGGCCGACCACCCCGCGGCCAAGGAGGCGGCCAAGAAGGCCATCGACCGCTACGGCGTCGGAACGTGCGGCTCACGCTTCTTGACCGGCACGATCGACCTCCACGAGGAGCTCGAGAGCCGGCTGGCCAAGTTCATGAAACGGGAAGCCGCGGTGACCTTCAGCACGGGCATGCAGACGAACTTCGGCATCATCACGACGATCGCCGGCAAGGGCGACGCCATCATCGGCGACCGGATGAACCACGCCAGCATCATCGACGCCTGCCGGCTGTCCTTCGCCGACACCCACAAGTACAAGCACAACGACATGAAGGACCTCGAGCGGGTCCTGGCCTCCCTCAACCCCGACATCGGCAAGCTCATCGTCGTCGACGGCGTCTTCAGCATGGAGGGCGACATCGCCGACCTGCCGGGCATCGTCCGGCTGGCCAGGAAATACGGCGCCCGGATCATGGTCGACGACGCCCACGCCATCGGCGTCCTGGGCGAGCACGGCCGCGGCACGGCCGAGCACTTCGGCCTCGAGGGCGAAGTCGACATCGTCATGGGCACGTTCAGCAAGACCTTCGCCTCGATCGGCGGCGTCGCCGTCGGCGAGGCCAAGGTCGTCTCCTACATCAAGCACCACGCCCGGTCGCTCATCTTCAGCGCGGCCGCGACGCCGGCCTCGGTCGCCTCGGTCCTGGCCATCCTCGACATCCTCCAGAACCACCCGGAGCTCCGGACCCGGCTCTGGACGATCACGACCCGCATGCGGACGAGCTTCCAGGCCATGGGCTACAATACCGGCCCCTCCCAGACGCCCATCATCCCGATCGTGATCGGCGACGACGAGAAGGGCTTCATGCTCTGGAAGGTCCTCCGGGACGAGGGGATCTTCACGACGCCCATCATCTACCCGGCCGTGCCACACGGCCAGGCCCTGATCCGGACGAGCTACGGGGCGAGCCACACGGACCAGGAGCTCGACGCGATCCTCGCGGCCTTCGAGAAATGCGGGAAGATGCTCGGCATCATCTGACGCGCGGCCTGGGGCGGCGCGCCCTGGCCCTCCTTGTCGGCGCGGTCCTTCTCTGCGGGGCCGCCGCCGCGGCCTCGCCCATCCTGCCCCTGGCCCAGGTCAAGCCCGGCATGACGGGCAAGGGCCGCACGGTCTTCTCCGGGACACGGGTCGAGGAGTTCGACGTCGCCATCCTCGGCGTCCTGGCCAACGTCCAGCCCAAGCGGAGCGTCATCCTGGCCCGCCTCTCCGGCCGCGGGCTCGAGACGACCGGCATCATCTCCGGCATGAGCGGCAGTCCCGTCTATATCGACGGCAAGCTCATCGGCGCCGTCGCCTTCAGCTTCAACTACGCCAAGGAGGCCATCGCCGGGATCACGCCGATCGAGGAGATGCTGGCCCTCGACAAGGTCCTGCCCGGGCCCCGGCCGGGACCCTCCGAGCCCGTCCCGATCCGGAGCAGCATGAGCCTCGAGGAGCTCTCGGCGGCCTACCGCACCTCGCTCGCGCCGCCGCCGGAGGCCTCGGCCGAGGGGCAGAGCCTGGCGCCGCTCAGCCTGCCCCTCGTCTTCAGCGGTTTCTCTCCCTGGGCCTTCGAGCGCGGCAAGTCGTTCTTCTCCGGCATGGGCTTCCGGCCGGTGCGGGCCGGCGCGGCCGGCCAGGCCGCGGCCGCCGCGGCGCCGCCGGAAGGGCCGCTCGCTGAGGGCGACGCCGTCGGCGTCCAGCTCATCGGGGGCGACCTCGACCTCTCCGCCGTCGGCACCGTGACGCGCGTCGACGGCGCCAAGGTCCTGGCCTTCGGCCATCCCTTCTACAACCTCGGCGCCGTGGACTACGCCCTGACCCGGGCCAGCGTCCTGGCCATCGTGCCCAGCCTCGAGAGCTCCTTCAAGATGGCCGCGACCGGGCCGGTCATCGGCCGCATCACCCAGGACCGGACCGCCGGAGCGCTGGGCGAGACCGGCAAGATGCCCCAGCTCATCCCGCTCAACGTCTCCCTCGCCGACGGGCCGCTCGACCGCCGGGATTACAAGCTCAAGCTCGTCAGCGACAAGTTCCTGACCCCGGCCCTGGTCAACCTGGCCGTCTCCTCCCTCCTCACGGGCGAGGAGCGGGCCTACGGCTACCTGTCCCTCGAGTTCGACGGGGATATCTTCCTCGACCGGGGGACCTCCGTCCACCTCGAGGACTTGTTCTCCGGCAACTACGACACGTCGGCGACCAGCCTGTCCGGGCTGCTTGCTGCCGTCGTCTATTACCTGGGGAACAACGAGTTCAAGGACGTCGGCATCTTCCGCATCGACCTCAACGTCCGGGCGGCGGAGGAGCCGCGGCTGTGCTTCCTCGAGAAGGTCCTGCTCGACAAGTACGAGGTCTCCCCCGGCGAGAAGGTCCAGATCAAGGTCTATTACCGGACCCTGCGCGAGGAGGGCCGGGTCGAGGAGGTCACGCTTCTCGCGCCGGCCCTGCCGCCCGGTTCGGAGTTCCAGATCGTTGTCGGCGACGCCGCCGCGATGCAGCAGGTCGAACGCTCCCAGTACCGGGTCCCGGACTTCACGCCCCGCAGCCTCAGCCAGCTCGTCCGCATCCTGGGCAACCTCCGCAAGAACAACCGGGTCTATTTCAAGATCCTCGCCCCCAAGCCGGGGGTCTTCCTCAAGGGCGAGGAGATGCCGAACCTGCCGCCGACGCTGAAGTCCATGTTCATGTCGCCCCGCGCCTCGGCCTCCGCGCCGACCGACCTCGCCCGCTCGACCCTGGGCGAATTTCAGCTGCCCGTCCCCTACGTCTTCCGGGGCGGGGCCGTCGTCCCCGTCAAAATCCGCAAATAGGAGATCGCCCCATGAACAAGCTGCCCCTGCTCGGCCTCCTGGGGATGACGGTCCTGCGCCTCTCCCTTGGCGCCGTCACCCCCCAGAAGTGGGAGCTGCGGACGAGGGAGGATTTCCTGCGCGGCAAGTTCGACGGCATCTCGGTCTCGAGCGACGGCGCCCTGGGCCTGGCGCCCAAGGAGGAGAAGGTCGCCTCGCCGACCGAGGAGTTCTACCTTTCCGTCCTCCTCGCCGCGGACGGGGCGACCTTCCTCGGCACGGGGCACGGCGGGAAGGTCTATCGCATCGGGCCCGACGGCAAGGCCGAGGTCTGGTTCCAGGCTCCGGAGATGGACGTGACCTGCCTCGCCCAGGACAAGCGGGGGGCGCTCTACGCGGCGACCTCGCCGAACGGCAAGATCTACCGGATCACCGAGCGGGGCAAGGCCGAAACGTTCTTCGACCCGGCCGAAAAGTACATCTGGGACCTCCTGTTCATGGATTCCGGCCAGCTTTGGGCGGCGGTCGGCGAGACGGCCGGGATCTACGAGATCAATCCGCAGGGCGAGGGCCGGATGATCTTCAAGGCCGCGGAGAACCACCTCCTCTGCCTGAAGAAGACCGGCCGGGGCGACGTCCTGGCCGGGAGCGGCGGCAACGGCGTCGTGTACAGGATCTCAGCCGAGGGCCGCGCCTCGGTCGTCTATGAGACGGCCTACGAGGAGGTCCGCAGCCTCGACCTCGACCGGGACGGCGTCATCTACGCCGCCGCCTCGGGCGCGCCGACGAGGTCCCGCAGGGATGACCTGGCGCCCATGCCGGCCCGGACCGAGCCCGGGCTGAGCGTCCCGGGGGGCGGCGCCACGGTCACCGCCTCCGTGACCGCGGTCAGCGTGCCCGGCGTCTCCGGGGCGGGGGTGGTCGAGTCGCTGGCCGCCGTCCCGGCCGCGGCCAGGGAATCCGGCGCCCTCTACCGGATCTCGGCCGACGGACTGGCCAAGGTCCTGTGGAGCTCGACCGAGGAGATGATCTACACTCTCCTCTGGCGGGCCGACGAGCGCCGGGTCCTGTTCGGCACCGGGAGCAAGGGTCGGCTTTACGCGGTGGACAAGGACGAAAAGGTCTCCCTCCTGGCCCAAGAGAATTCCGAGCAGGTCTTCGAGCTCGTGCCGCTCGACTCGAAGGTCTATGTCCTTGCCAACAACCCGTGCTATCTCGGCCGCCTGCTTCCCGAGCAGAGGCTCCAGGGCGAATACGTGGGCCCGGTCGCGGACGCCCGGACCCTGGCCACTTGGGGCAGGATCTCCTGGGAGGGCACGGCCGACGCGGGCTCGGGCCTCCAGCTCCAGACACGGAGCGGCAATACCTACGAGCCGAACGCGACTTGGAGCGAATGGTCGCCGCCGTACCAGAAGAAGGAGGAACAGGTCCTCAGCCCCAAGGCCAGGTACCTCCAGGTCAAGGCCGTCCTCAGGTCGCCGACGGGCAGGGTCTCCCCGGTCCTCGACACGCTGACCGTCTTCTACCTCCAGGCGAACATCGCCCCGGCCGTGACGCGGCTGGACTACCTCAAGCCGAACGAGGTCTTCCTGAAGATGCCCGAGCAGGAGGACGTCATCCTGGGCCTCGAAAAGAACCCGGCCGAGGCGCCGGCCAAGAAGGACGACGGCCTGAGGATCGTCATCCCGCCCAAGAAGGCCGAGCGGAAGGGCTTCCAGACGATCACCTGGGAGGCCTCGGACGAGAACGGCGATGCGCTCGTCTTTACGCTCGCCCTGAGGAAAGAGGGGGAGACGGAGTGGCGGGCCGTCGCGGACGGCTGGCCCGACTCGCCCTACACATTCGATACGACCGCCTATCCCGACGGGACGTATTATGTCAAGATCACCGCCTCCGACGCCCCCTCGAACCCGGCCGGGCTCGAGCTCACGGGCGAGAGGGTCGGGCCGCCGCTCGTCATCGATAACTCCCTGCCGCTGGTCAAGAGCTTCACCGCGGCGCGGAACGGCGCTTCCCTCGACGTCGCCTTCCAGGCGGAGGACAGCTTCTCCAACATCCTCGAGGTCAAGTACCTCGTCCGGCCGGGCGAGTGGCGGGTCGTCTTCCCCGTCGACGGCATCGCCGATTCGCGGAGCGAGAGCTACAAGTTCTCCGTGAGGATCCCGGCCGGGGCCGAGAACATGATCACCGTCCGGGTCAAGGACGCCTACGGCAACGTCGGCGTCTACCGCCAGAATTTCTGAGCGGCGCTAGCGCGTCTTGACCCGCTCGAGGTACGTGTCGTCCCGCGTGTCGACGCGGATGACGTCCCCTTCCTTGATGAATTCCGGGACCTGGATCGTCGCCCCGGTCTCGAGCGTCGCGGGCTTGTAGAGGGCCGTCTTGGTCGCGCCCTGCAGGCGCGGCTCGGTGCTGACGACCTTGAGGTCGACGGAGTTCGGGAGGTCGACGCCGACGGGCTTCCCGTCGCACATTTGGATCTTGATGACCGTGTTCGGAAGGAGGTACTTGACGCCGTCGCCGATGGCCTCGGCCGCGAGCGCCAGCTGCTCGTAGTTCTCGAGGTTCATGAAATGGTACTCCTCTCCCTCCTTGTAGAGGAATTCCATCTCGACCTCGTCGAGGTGGGCCTGCTCGAGCCGCTCCTCGGACCGGAAGCGGTGCTCCGTCTGGGAACCCGTCTGGATGTTCCGGAGCTTCGTCTGGACCATGGCCTTCCACCGGCCGGGGGTGATGAGCTGCATCTCCATGACCCGGTACAGGGTGCCGTCCATGATGATCATCATGCCCTTGCGGATCTGCGTCGCGTCGATCATTGTTCCTCCAGGGTGAGCCGGGAACAACGTCCCGGCAAGCCGGATATTTTATCACATCCGCGACGGAGCGCCAACCGGGACCCGGGCCGATTGATTTCGCCCCGGAATTCCTTTATATATGACTTTTCGCGGAGAGACGCATGGACGAACGGAATCTCCGGCGGCGCGCGGTCCGGACGCTCGCCGGGCTCCTCCTCGCGGCCGTGGGACTCGTCCCGGGCTGCTCCCGGACCCAGGGAGGCAACATGGTCGACCTCGTTTTGACCCACGCGACCGTCTGGACGGGAGACGCGCGGCGGCCCTGGGCCGAGGCCGTGGCCGTCCGCGGGGAGAGGATCTTCCGCGTCGGCACGGACGCCGAGTGCCGGGCCCTGGCCGGGGAAAGCGCGGCCGTCGTCGACCTCGGCGGCGGGCTCGTCCTGCCGGGGTTCATCGACAGCCACACCCATTTCCTGGCCGGCGGGTTCACCCTGAGCGGCGTCCGGCTCCGCGACGCCGCGAGCCGCGAGGAGTTCGCCGCCCGCATCGCGGCCAAGGCCCGCTCGCTCGCGCCCGGCGAATGGGTCCTCAACGGCGACTGGGACCACGAGCGCTTCGCCCCGCCGGAGCTGCCCCGCCGGGACTGGGTCGACGCCGTGACGCCAGCGAACCCCGTCTGCGTCAACCGCTTCGACGGGCACATGGTCCTCGCCAACTCCCTGGCCCTGAAACTCGCCGGGATCACGAGGGAGACGCCGGTCCCGCCGGGCGGAGAGATCGTCAAGGACCCGCGGACGGGAGAGCCGACCGGCATCCTCAAGGACGCGGCCATGGACCTCGTCTACGCGAAGGTCCCCGACCCATCCTTCGACCAGAAGCTCCGGGCGGCCGAGGCCTCGCTCGCGGAGGCCGCGGCGCACGGCATCACCTCGCTTAACGAGATGGCCGACGCCTCGGCCTTCGAGGTTTACGAGGAGCTGGCCCGGCGGAACGCGCTCACGGCCCGCGTCAACGTCTACATCCCCATCACCCAGGTCGACCTCCTGGCCCGGCTGAGGGTCAAGTCGCCCTTCGGCGGCCCGTGCCTGAAGATCGCCGGCCTCAAGGGCTTCGTCGACGGCTCGCTCGGCTCGGCCACGGCCTATTTCTTCGAGCCCTATGCCGACGACCCGAAGGCCTTCGGCCTCCTCAACGAGCAGATGTTCCCCGAGGGCATCATGGAGAAACGCATCCTCGAGGCCGACAGGGCGGGGCTCCAGGTCGCGGTCCACGCCATCGGCGACCGGGCCAACGCCCTCCTCCTCGACATCTTCGAGCGGGTCATGGCCGCCGACGGCCCCCGCGACCGGCGCTGGCGCGTCGAACACGCCCAGCACCTCCGGCCGGCCGACATCGCCCGCTTCGGCCGCCTCGGGCTCGTGGCCTCCGTTCAGCCCTACCACGCCATCGACGACGGTTGCTGGGCCGAAAAGAAGATCGGCCGGGAGCGGGCCCGGACGGCCTATGCCTTCCGCTCCCTCGAGCAGGCCGGGGCGAAGCTCGCCTTCGGGTCCGATTGGACCGTGGCGCCGCTCGACGCCGTGGCCGGCATCTCTGCCGCGGTCACCCGCCGCACCCTGGACGGGAAGCACCCGGACGGCTGGGTCCCCGAGCAGAAGGTCTCGGTGGAGGACGCCGTCAGGGCCTACACCGTGAACGGCGCCTATGCCCAGTTCGCCGAGTCCGAGAAGGGCACGGTCGAGGCGGGGAAGCTGGCCGACCTCGTCGTCCTGGACCGGGACATCTTCAAGGTCCGGCCCGAGGACATTTGGAAGGCCGCGGTCCGGATGACGGTCTTCAACGGGAAGATCATCCGCGGAGGGAAGTAGGCGGGCAGGGGCGGGGGGAGGCGCGCACGTGCCCGACGGATCGCTTTTTCCGGCCGAGCCCGGCCGCATCGGCTCGGACGAATCTGGCAAGGGGGATTTCTTCGGTCCGCTCGTCGTGGCCGCCTTCTTCATGCCCGAGGGGCAGGAGGACGCGCTGCGCGCCCTCGGCGTCAAGGACTCGAAACGGACCTCTGACGCCCGCTGCCGGGAGATCGCCCGGACGCTGAAGCAGGGCTATGTCCACTCCGTCGTCGCCGTCGGCCCGGAGAAGTACAACGAGCTCTACGGCAAGCTCAGGAACCTCAACCGGCTGCTGGCCTGGGCCCACGCCCGGGCCATCGAGAACATCCTCGAGCGGGTGCCGGCGGGGAAAGCGGTCACGGACCAGTTCGGCGACGAACGGTTCGTCCGCAACGCCCTGCTCAAGAAGGGCCGGGAGATCGAGCTCGTCCAGATGCCCCGGGCCGAGGAGGACCCTGCCGTCGCCGCCGCCTCCATCCTGGCCCGGGCCGAGTTCCTGGAGCGGCTCGGCGGGCTCGGTCGCGAGGTCGGGGTCGAGTTGCCGAAGGGCGCCTCGGCCGCGGTCGAGGCCGCGGCCGTCGCCCTCGTCCGGGCCAAGGGCCCGGACATCCTCGGCAGGGTCGCCAAGACCCATTTCAAGACGACGGCCCGGGTCCTCGGCCTCGCCGGGGCCTAAGAAAAGAGGATGGGGCCAAGGCGACTTTCCGAGAGTGGAACTGGAAAAAAGTCAACTTAGCCCCTTCTTGGAGGCAACGATGGATACGCCCGAAGAGAAGCCGATAGCATCTCCGACCCGCCGTCTTTATTACGACGAACCCTGTCTTGTCGAGTTTGAGGCGGAGGTCGTGGAGAAGAAGACCCACGAGGGTTCCCCGGGCGTCGTCCTCGACGCGACCGCCTTTTATCCGGAGTCCGGCGGCCAGCCCTGGGACAAGGGCACGCTCGGCGGGGTCGAGGTCCTCAAGGTCCTCGACCTCGACGGCGTCATCCTCCACGTCCTCGCCGCGGAGGTCGCGTCCGGGCGGCTCCGCGGCCGGGTCGACTGGCCGACGCGCTTCGACCACATGCAGCAGCACACCGGCCAGCATATCCTGTCCCAGGCCTTCTTCGAGGTCGTCCGCGGCGAGACGCGGTCTTTCCATCTCGGGCCGGAGGTTTCGACGCTCGAGATCGGGCTCGGGGCCATCGACGACCCCGACCTCGACCGGGTCGAGGACAGGGCGAACGCCGTCGTCTGGGAGGACAGGGAGGTCAAGACCTATTTCGTGCCCGAGGGGCGCATCGACGCCGTGCCCCTCCGGCGGCCGCCGAAGAAGCACGGCCTCCTCCGCGTCGTCGAGGTCGCGGGCTTCGACCATTCCGCCTGCGGCGGGACGCATTGCCGGCGCACGGGCGAGGTGGGCCTCATCAAGGTCCTGGGCGCGGAGAAGATCCGCGGGAACCTCCGCTTCGACTTCCTCTGCGGCCGACGGGCCGTCGGCGACTACCGCGTCAAGGACCGGGGCCTGCGCGCCGTCGCAGGGTCATTTTCCTGCCCGCCGAAGGATGCCCCGGGCCATGTCGCCCGGCTCGCCGGCGACTTCAAGGCCCTGAAGAAGCGGAGCCGGAAGCTCGAGGAGCGCCTGGCCGTCTTCGACGCCCGAGAAGTCATCGGGCAGGCCCGCGGCCCGCTCATCGCCGCCGTCCTCGCCGACCGGAGCCCCGAGGAGGCCCGCTTCCTCGCCCTCAACATCATCCGCAGCGGGCGCTTCGCCGTCGTCTACGGCGCCGCGGGCGAGAGCCAGGGGCACCTCATCCTGGCCCGCTCCGATTCGCTGGCGGTCGACCTGCGGGCCGCCATCCCGGCGATCGGCGCCCTTCTCCCGGTCAAGGGCGGGGGGGGCCCGTCGCTCGTCGAGCTCGTAACCCCAGAGCGGGACAGGCTCGCCGCGGCCGTCGAGGCGGCCACGGCATGGCTCCAAGCCAACGAAGCCGGTCTCCGATGAGGACCGTCCTCGTCGTCGGCAGCTCGAACACCGACATGGTCATCCGCGTCCCCCGCGTCCCGCGGCCGGGCGAGACGGTCCTCGGCGGAGAGTTCTCTATGGCCGCCGGCGGCAAGGGCGCGAACCAGGCCGTGGCCGCGGCCCGCGCCGGCGGCCGGGTCAGGCTCGTCGCCCGGGTCGGCGACGACGTCTTCGGCGAGCGGGCCGTGCGCGGCTTCGAGGCCGACGGCATCGACGTCCGGTTCGTCGTCCGCGACGGCCGGGCCCCATCCGGCGTCGCCCTGATCAACGTCGCCGCGGACGGCGAGAACAGCATTTCCGTCGCCTCGGGGGCCAATGCCCTCCTCTCTTCCGACGACATCCGGCGGGCGGGGGAGGCCTTCGACGGCGCCGACGTCCTCCTCCTCCAGCTCGAAACGCCGCTCGAAACGGTCCGGGCGGCCGCGGCGACGGCCTCGGAGAGGGGCATCCCGGTCATCCTCAACCCGGCCCCGGCCCGCCCCCTGGGCGACGACCTCCTCCGTCGCGTCGCCGTCCTCACTCCGAATGAGAGCGAAGCGGAGGTCCTCACGGGGATCCGGGTCGCGGGAGAAAAGGGGGCCGCCGCGGCCGCCGCGGCCCTGAGAGCGCGCGGCCCGCGCCTCGTCGTCGTCACCCTCGGCGAAAAAGGCTGTTACGCGGCCGGGGAGGATTTCACGGGATTCGTCCCTTCCTTCCCGGTCCGGGCCGTGGATACGACGGCGGCCGGGGACGTCTTCAACGGCGCCCTGGCCGTGGCCCTGGCCGAGGGGCGGCCGGTCCGGGAGGTCCTCCGGTTCGCCTCGGCGGCCGCGGCCATCTCGGTCACCCGCCCCGGCGCCCAGCCCTCTGCGCCGACGCAGGACGAGATCAGCGCCTTCCTAAAGAGCGAGGCCTAGGAGGTCACCTTGAGAAACCGGCGCTCGTACCTGCGGCTGCCGAGCCTCGGCCTGATCGTCATCATGAGCATCTTGCAGTCTTGGGCACAAGATCCCCGTAAGAGCTTTCCCTTCACGGCCGAGGAGGATGCCGACGGGGCCAGGTGCGTCTGGTCTGCTTTCGGGCAGACAGGATATCCTTATGGGTACGTAAGCGCCGCGGCGTTCCCGACTTCAGACGCCTTCCTGCCGGTGAAAGGGGGCAAACCCTTTCTCGGCTAAACGGCATGGTGGAAGGAACACATGGCGATTTACGGCGGTCCAGGCGAGCCCGAGGACGCCAATTTGCATACGGCCAAGGGGGCGGTTGCTCTGGAGGACCCGGAAAGGAAATATGGTCCTGTAACGTGGCATCGCATTCGCACCGGCCGCCTGAAGCGCCGGTTTGAGCCTTGATGTCGGCTACTCGTACCTGAGCGAGACGATCGGGTCCATCTTCGCCGCCTTCTGGGCGGGGACGATGCCGAAGAACAGGCCGATGCCGATCGAGACCGAGAGGCCGAGGGCGACCGACCACAACGACACGGCCGCCGGCAGCGGCGTCGCGGCCCGGACGACGAGGGCGATGCCGAAGCCGATGAGGACGCCGATCAGGCCGCCGACCCCGGTCAGGACGACGGCCTCGATCAGGAACTGCTTGAGGATGTCGCCGGAGCGGGCCCCGATCGCCTTGCGGATGCCGATCTCCCGGGTCCGCTCCTTGACCGAGACGAGCATGATGTTCATGACGCCGATGCCGCCGACGAGCAGGCCGATCGAGGAGATGACGATCATGACGAGGAAGGCCGCGCCGGTGATCTGCTTGAAGAGGCTGATGAGCGTGTCGGTCGTCATGACCGCGAAATCGTTGGGCTTGCCGTAGGGAACCTTGCGCCGGGCCCGGAGGACCTCGCTGATCTGCTGGATCGTCTCGTCCAGCGTCCCGGGCGTGCGGGGGACGGCGATGATCTCGAGCCGGTCCTTTTCGTAGGCGAAGTACTTCATCAGGGTCGTGATCGGGAGGCCGACAAAATTGTCCCGGCTCTGGCCGAACATCTGGCCGCGCTTGTTGAGGACGCCGATGACGGTGAAGGCCTCGTTGCCGACCCGGATCTCCTTGCCGAGGGCACTGAGGTTCGGGAAGAGGCTGTCGGCGAGCTCGGAGCCGAGGAGGCAGACCCGGGCGCTGTGCGTGACCTCGGCCTCGGTGATGAAGCGGCCCTCCCTCGGCAGGTAGACGGACATGACCGTCGGCCAGGACTCGTTCATGCCGACGACCTGGGCCGTGTCGACCTTGTTGTTCATGAACTTGATCTCGACGGACTCGAAGACGCTGACGCTGACGGCGATGGCCACGGCCTTGACGAGCGTCGCTTCCTTCTGGATGGCCTTGGCGTCGTCGAGGGTCAGGTCGCGGCGGGTCCGCATCTCCTCGCTCATCCGGCCCATCTGGGCCGGCTCGTACTTCATGACCATGATGATGTCGGACCCGACGGACTGGAGCTCCCGGACGAACGACTTGTTGAGCCCCTGGACGACGGAGACCATGCCGATGACGGTCATGACGCCGATGATGATGCCGAGGATGGTCAGGAAGGAGCGGAGCTTGTGGGTCCGGAGGGAGTCGATGGCCATACCGAAGATCTCGCGGATGATCTGCAGTCTCATTGCTCCGACCTCAGGGCCTCGACCGGGTCGAGCTTGGCCGCCCGGTTGGCGGGGTAGATGCCGAAAAACAGGCCCAGCGTCCAGGACATGACGATGGCCACGACGATCGAGGCCGGGTCGACGCTCGAGGGCATGGCCGTCGCGGCGGAGACGATCTTGGCCACGACGAAGCCGAGGACGATGCCGACGATCCCGCCGACCGCCGAGATGACCGACGACTCGATGAGGAACTGGAAGAGGATGTCGCGGCGGCGGGCGCCGACCGCCATGCGGACGCCGATCTCCTTGGTCCTCTCGGACACGGAGACGAACATGATGTTCATGATGACGATGCCGCCGACGATCAGGGCGATCGAGGAGATGGCGATCATGGCGAAGTAGATGCCGGAGGTCGCCGTCTTGTAGAACTGGATGAAGGTCTCGGAGGTGGCGATGGCGAAGTCGTCGGGGTCGTTGTAGGAGCGCTTCCGCCACGACCTGAGGATCGTCCGGACCTCTTCCTCGGCCCGGGCCATCTGCTCCTGGGAGCTCGTGTGGACGTTGATGCTGACGGAGCGGCGCGAGCCGTAGATCTTCTCGAAGGTCGTTATGGGGATGCGGACGTAATTGTCCTGGCTGAAGCCGAGGAGCTTGCCGACCTTCTTGCCGGTGCCGATGACCTGGAAGTTCTGGCCGCCGACCTTGATCCAGCGGCCGATGGGGTCGAGCGACGGGAAGAGGTTCTCCACGACGTCGCTCCCGATGATGCACACGGGCCGCGAGTTCGTCTCGTCCTGGAGCTGGATGTGGCGGCCGCTCTCGAGCTCGAGGACCGAGCCGATCTCGTGGTCGAGGTGGGTTACGCCCCGGACCTCGGCGTTCTTGATGGACTGGCTGCCGAACTTGACGGTTTCCGAAGCCTCGACCGTGGCCCCGATAAGGTCGCAGGACTTGCACCGGTCGCGGAGGAGCTGGACCTCGGTCAGGGTCAGGTCCTTGCGCTTCATCTGCTCCCGGAATTCCTTGAGCGACGTCCCGACCATGGAGAACTTCTGGACGGCGAAGTCGTTGGCCCCGTAGAATGACATCTTCGTGTAGACATAGTTGTTCAGGCCCTGGATGATCGAGACGACGGCGATGACCGTCAGGACGCCGATGATGATGCCGAGCAGGGTCAGGAACGACCGCAGCTTGTTCGACCAGAGGGACGCCCACGCCATGGACAGGGATTCGCGGATTTGGAGGTTGGCCATGGTCGTTCCTTTATTCTACATGAATTATACGGGGGCGGGAAGAAAAGGTTCAGGGGGGCGGGGGGGGCGGCCTTCACTCCAGAGCGCGGCTTTTCACGCCGCGTGAATCGCGCCCTATTCGGCGTCAAAACAGTTCGCTTGGCGTGCGCTGCTCTAAGCTCGGGCACGTTTTGACGGTTCCCCGCGGAGCTTCCTTCGAAGGGCGCGATTCCCGGGCTGAACCGCGCATGACGTTCCGGCCGTCCCCCCGCCCTCCCGGCTCATTCCAATGACCGATGCCGCCTTGACAGCCCGCGGGGCGCCGAACATAATGGGCCGCGGAGGGAGGCGGCCCGCATGCTCGTCCGGCTGAACAAGTTCCTGGCCCACGCCGGGGTCTGCTCGCGGCGCGAGGCCGATCGCTGGATCGTGGAGGGGCGGGTCCGGGTCAACGGCCGGGTCGTCGAGGAGCTGGGGCAAAAGGTCGACCCCGCCCGCGACCGCGTCGACGCCGGCGGCCGGGCCGTCCGGAGGGCAGAGGAACGCCCGGTCTATATCCTCCTCTATAAGCCCGCGGGACGGGTCGTCACGGTCAAGGACCCCTTCGGCCGGCCCACGGTCATGGACCTCCTCCCCAAGCTCCCGGTCCGCGTCTACCCGGTCGGACGCCTCGACGCCGACAGCGAAGGCGCCCTCCTCCTGACGAACGACGGAGAAACGGCGTTCCGGCTGACGCACCCGAAGCATGGGGTGGGCAAGGTCTACGAGGTCCGGGTCGAGGGCGAGCCGGCCGAGGAGGGCCTGGAGAAGCTAAGGGCGGGCATTTTCCTGGAGGGGCGGAAGACGGCGCCGGCCGAGGTCCGGATCCTGCGCCGGACGTCGCACCGGACCCTCCTCCGGCTCCGCATCCACGAGGGCCGCAAGCGGGAGATCCGGAAGATGTTCGAGGCCCTGGGTTACCCGGTCACGGCCCTGCTTCGCGTGGAGTTCGCCGGCCTGACGCTCGAGGGGCTGCGGCCGGGCCAGTGGCGCTACCTGAAGAAGGCCGAGGTCGAGCGGCTGCGACGACCGGCCGCTTAGAGTCCAGTCTCCATCATTTCACGCCGTACTTCTTCTCGAATTCTTTCAACAGCTTCGCCCGGGCCTTGACATTATCCTGGTACAAGTAGAGGTTCATGATCTCGTCCGTCAATGCGCCTGTCACCTGGTTGATTGCCACGGACGCGGATGAGAGGTCGTAGCGAGCTCCGCTGATGTCCTCGACAAAAGTGCCGAATTCTTTTTCAAAGACGGGGGCCAGGACGCCCTGTTTCCCCGGCATCGCCATCAAGCGAAGGATGATCAGGACCCGCTGGTATCTCCTAAAAAAGGCCGCGTCGATCTGCTTTTGGTCTCTCGCCTTCTTGGCATCGGAAATCAGGCTCTCGAGTCCCGCGGCCGTTTCGGACTCGCTGGTCTTTTCTTTTAGGGCCAGGTTCTTGAACAGCGTGTTCAGCTTATCGATCAGGGCTTGACCGTCGCTGCTCTGAGCGGCGAGGCCCACGCTGAACAGGAGGAGGACGAGGATCGTCGAGAGTTTTTTAATCATGTCAAACCTCCTTTTGTCTTCTGGCGTAATCCAATAAGAACCTCTCCAGGTATCGGTCAAAATACAGGACCCTGACGGTTTCCTCGAAACTCATTCTCGGACGGGAAGGGAGGACGGAGGGCGACGCCGCTCCGGTGTCCTTAAACTCAGCCGGGAGCGCCGTTAAGAACAATTTCAGATAGCCCGAACCGGCGGCATCGTCTGGCTGGCCGGAAAGGCGGCCATCGGACCGCGGAACCCGGCTCAGCGGCGCCGAGGTCGCCTTCTCAAAAGTCATGATCTGCTGCCCCAGGTACTTGTTCACGCCCAGCGTCTTTCCGTCGGAGACGAGACTCATGGATATTGTGATCACCAGGGCGACGCAGGCCAACGCCGGCGCCAGGATATATGCCCACTTCGAGGAAGACGAGTGGCGCCTCCGAGACTCTGATTCCGTAGACTCCAGCGTTCCCGCGAGCCGCTTCTTCCGCTCCTCATCCGGTGAGATACGCCCGGCGGCCTCCAGTTCCTGTCGGACGATCCGGCCGATAGGGTCATCTTCCCGGTTCGTCATCTCTTCCATAGCCTATCTCCTTGAGCGCTCCCTGGATCGTTCGGCGGGCACGGTTGAGCCTGGACATCACCGTTCCCGTCCTGACCTCGAGCGCCTCAGCAATCTCCTCATATGATAGCTGTCCGTATTCCCTAAGAACGAAGGCTTCGCGGTACTTCTTCGGCAGCCGTCGCACAGCGCGCTTGAAGACGAGGTGCCTCTCCTGCCGAAGGAAGGAAGATTCGGGCGTTTCTCCGCTGATGAGGGGGAATTCGCGCCCCAAGGCCCCCCCCGGATTGAGGCGCTTCTTGCGGACATGGTTGAGACCAGTGTTCCGGGCGATCTTCAGGAGCCATTCTCTCCCGGAATCGTGGATCCTTAGAGAGCCGAGGTCGTTCCAGGCCTTCAAATAAACCTCTTGATACAACTCCTCGGCATCCAACGGATCGGCCGCGAAACCCAGGCAGATGTGGAAGACGAGCCGGGAGTAGGACAAGAATTTTTCGAAGAATTCCCGGTCCGAGGGGGTTCGCCCGCTCTTAATGGCGCTCATCCTTGATCATAAGGACACGCCGGTCACCGGTTTATTCCAGCAGGACGGACTTCAATTCGCCCTTCCCGACGACGACCGAAACCCGGCCCGAATCCAGGAACAGCTCGTAGTTCATGGGTTTCGTCGTTTCCGCCAGGCTAAGCCCGCGCGCCAGGGACCCAAATCCCGTGAGTTCGATGCACTTCAGCCAGAGCTCGCAGCCGGCTCCTGGCTCCAGCGCCGGGACGCCTCCCAAGGCCCTGCAGAAGGTGTCGCCGTTCCTTTTGAGGTCCACCCTGAGCGTCACTGGCTTCGAGGTTCGCGGGGAGGAGTTGACGGCCTGCGCGAACAGACAGGGAACGTAGATGTCCCGTGCCCCTGTGGACCTCCTCTGGAAGCCCGACCTCACGACCCTGACGTCGAAGCTCCTGGAGAGGGCCTCCTCCTCCAACCGGATCTTGGCCAGGGCCCTTCTTTCTTTGGTACTGGGGACGCTGTTGAGGAAGCCGAGGACCGCTAGGCCAGCGATGAAAACGGCGACGGCCAAAATAAAGACCAGGACGCGCCTGGTCATCCCCCTGTGCTCCCCGCTCCGGTGTCGAGCCGACCGCGGGCCACGGACTCGGACAGAGTCCCGCACTCAAGACGCGGACGGCTCGGGACCCTTGTCCTTCTTATCCTTTTTCCACTCTTTCTCCTCGCCATCGGAGAAATCCTTGAGGCCCTGGGCCAGGCGCTGGAGCTCGCGGTCGACGAGGCCGTGGACGGTGCCCTCCTCGTAAGTGCCATCGTCCCCGAGCCGCCCGGCCTCGACGCCGGTCAGGATCTCGATGCCCTCGTCGATCGTCTTGACCGGATAGATGTGGAACTTGCCCGCCTGGACGGCCTCGACGACGTCGCGCCGGAGCATGAGGTTCTGGATGTTCTGGCCGGGGATGATGACACCCTGGGTCCCGGTCATCCCCTTGGCCCGGCAGACGTCGAAGAAACCTTCGATCTTCTCGTTGACGCCGCCGATGGCCTGGACCTCGCCCTTCTGGTTGAGGGACCCGGTGACGGCGACGTCCTGGCGGAGGGGGAGGCCGGAGAGGCTCGAGAGCAGGGCGTAGACCTCGGTCGACGAGGCGCTGTCGCCGTCGACGCCGCCGTAGGATTGCTCGAAGGCGAGGGAGGCCGACAGGGTGAACGGCCGGCGCGTCGCGTACTTGCCCCGGAGGTAGCCGCCGAGGATGAGGACGCCCTTGTTGTGCGTCGGGCCGCTCAGGTCCGCTTCCCTCTCGATGTTGATGACGCCGGCCCGGCCCATCGCCGTCCGGGCCGTGATCCGGGCCGGCTTGCCGAACATGAATTGGCCCATGTCGTAGACGGAGAGCCCGTTGACCTGGCCGACGACGGCGCCCTCGGTGTCGATCATGATCGTCCCGTCCTCGATCATCTCCTGGATCTTGTCCTCGATCAGGCTGACCCGCTCGAAGCGCTCGTCGATCGCCTTCTCCACGTCGGAGCGGCCCACGGCCGTCCGTCCGGCCTTGCCCGCCCAGTAGCTCGACTCGCGGACGACGTCGGCGATGACGTGGAACCGGGTCGAGAGCTTCTTCTGCCGGCCGGCGATGCGGGTGGCGTACTCGACGAGGGCGGCGATGCCGTCCTTGTCGAAGCCGAGCAGGCCGTCCTCGACGGAGATCTTCTTGATGAACCGGACGTAGTCGCCGATGGCCCGGGGGTCCTTCGGCATCTCCGAGTCGAACTCGGCCTTGATCTTGAAGATCTTCTTGAAGTCCTCGTCCTGGAAGTAGAGAAGGTTGAAGATGGTGGCGTCGCCGATCATGATGACCTTGACGTCGCACTTGACGGGCTCCGGCTTGATGCGCGGGCCGGAGAAGAAGTACATCGAGAGGTAGTTCTGGATCTCGAAGACCTGGTTGCGGAGGGTCCGCTTGAGGGTCGCCCAGACGCCGGGCTCGACCAGGGCGTCCAGGGCGTGGATGACGAGGTACCCGCCGTTGGCCTTGAGGAAGGAGCCGGCCTTGATCATGGTGAAGTCGGTCTGGCCAATGCCGATCCGGCTGTAGGCGAACTCGATCGAGCCGAACAGGTTCGGATAGGTCGGGTTGGTCTCGATGACGACCGGCGCGCCCTTCTGGTCCGAGTTGTCGACGAGGAGGTTCGCGCGGTAGTCGTGGAAGTCGTCCGTCGGGTCGCGGTCCCGGTCCCGCTCCTTCTCCTCCTTCTTCTGGTTCTTGAAGAGGTCGATCGTCCGGACGAGGTTCCGCTCGACCTCGATCAGGTAGGCTTCGACCTGGGCCGACGGGAACCGGCCGCGGATCTCGTCGATGCCGCCCTTGATGATGGGCGCGATGGCCTCCTCGTCCCACTTCCGGAGGAGGTTGCGGGTCTCCTCGTCGATCTCCTTGAGCTTCTCGAACAGGGCCTCGAGCTCTGTCGTCAGCTCCCCGTACTTCGCCTTGAGCTTGTCCAGGGTCTCCTTCGGGATCTTCTTTTCCTTGACCAGCGCCTCGATCTTGGGGAACGGGATGGCCTGGCCCTCGATGACCGGGATGAGGTCCGGCCGGGTGAAGAGGCCCATCTGGACCTGGATGACCGAGAAGCCCTCCTCCGCCACCTCCTCCTCGAATTTCTGGAGCAGGTCCCGCTGCTTCTTCTGCTGACCCTCGACGATGGCGTCCCGCTTCTCCGTGTAGTACTGGCTCTTGAGGAGGTTCGGGATGCTCGTCCGGAGCATCTCGATGAGCCGGTCCATGGCCGTGCCGAAGAGCTTGCCCTGCCCTGCGGGCAGGGTGATGAGGACCGGCTCGTCGGCGTTCTTGAAATTGTTGACGTAGAGGATATCGTCCGGCGTCTTCTCCGACTTCTTGAGCTGGTCCAGGAGCTGCTTGATCGTCGTCGTGCGGCCCGTGCCGACCATGCCGGTGACGAAGATGTTGTAGCCGATGCTCTTGATGTCGAGGCCCGTCTGGATGGCCTTGAGGGCCCGCTCCTGGCCGATGATGTCGCCGCAGGGCGGGGCCTCGGCGCTCGACGCGTAGGGGACGTCCTCCGGGCGGCACGTCCAGCGGAGGCGGTCGGGGGACAGTTCTTCGAAATGGCTCCTGGTTCTCATGCTGCTCACCTTTCCGGGGTCGCGGGCAATCCCCCGAGCACGTCCAAATTACCATAAACTCCTCCCTTCCTCAAGACGCGCGCCCCCCGGCCGAGCCCTTTATTTAAGTGCAATACGCCCGGGGTTCTGCTAGAATAGGACCCATCCCGCGCAGGGAAGGAGAGGGCATGGACTCGATCGAGATCCGCAAGGTCCTGAGGAAGCGCGACCTCAACGGTTTCATCCGCTTCCCCTGGCAGGTCTACCGGGGCAACCCGAACTGGGTCCCCCCCCTCCTCCTCGACATGAAGGACCGGCTCAACCGCCGCAAGCACCCCTTCTTCAAGCACGCCGAGGCCGACTACTTCCTGGCCCTCCGCGGCGGCGCCATCGTGGGCCGCATCGCCGCGATCCTCGACCGGAACCACAACCAGGTCCACGGCGAAAAGACCTGCTTCTTCGGCCTCTACGAGAGCTTCGACGACGCCGAGGTCGCCCGGGCGCTCATCGGCGCCGCGGAGGCCTGGGGGGCCGAGCGGGGGATGGACACGCTGCGGGGGCCCGTCAACCTGTCGATGAACGACGAGTGCGCCTTCCTCCTCGAGGGCTTCGACGCCCCGCCGGTCGTCATGATGCCCTACAACCCGCCCTATTACCTCGGCCTCATGGAGGGAAGCGGGCTGGCCAAGGCCAAGGACCTCTATGCGTTCCTCAAGGGGCGCGAACGGTCGCTCTCGCCCAAGGCCGAGGAATTCCTGGCCAAGCTCCGGGCCTCGAAGCAGTACACCTTCCGGAAGGTCGAGAAGAAGCACCTCCAGCGGGACGCCCTCGACATCGCCCGCATCTATAACGCGGGCTGGCAGAAGAACTGGGGCTTCGTCCCCTGGACCGAGGACGAGATGAAGCACATGGCCAAGAACCTGGCCCAGTTCGCCGACCTCGACCTCGTCCTCTTCGCCGAGCACGCTGGGCAGACGGTCGGCTTCGCCTTCGCCCTGCCCGACTTCAACCAGGTCTTCATCCGGATGAACGGCCGGCTCCTGCCGTTCGGCATCTTCAAGTTCCTGGCCGGCCGCAAGAAGATCACCGGCGTCCGGGCCCTCGTCTTCGGCGTCGTCCCCGATTTCATGCACACCGGCCTGGCCTACCTCCTCTACGACGAGTTCGAGAAGGCCATCATCGCCAAAGGCTACCGCTGGTGCGAGCTCTCCTGGCAGCTCGAGGACAACGATGCCATCAACCGCTTCGCCGCCTCGATCGGCGCGAAGCTCTACCGCAAGTACCGGATCTACGAAAAACGGATCGCCTCCGGAGGAGCGTGACGGCCATGAAAACGTATCAAGGCAAGCTGCAGGCCAAGGGTTTCAAGATCGCCATCGTCGTCAGCCGGTTCAACAGTTTCATCTCGGAACGGCTGCTCGAAGGCGCCCTGGAGGCCCTCCAGAAGACGGGCGCCCAGGACGCCGACCTCGCCGTCTACAAGGTCCCCGGCTCGTTCGAGGTGCCGCTCGTGGCCAAGAAGATCGCCAAGGCCAAGTCGGCCGACGGGATCCTCTGCCTCGGCGCCCTCATCCGCGGCGACACGCCGCACTTCGACTTCCTCAGCGCCGAGGTGACCAAGGGCCTGGCCCAGATCGCCATGGAGGACGGCGTCCCCGTCGCCTTCGGCATCCTGACCGTGGACACGGTCGAGCAGGGGATTGAGCGGGCCGGGACCAAGGCCGGCAACAAGGGCTACGACGCCGCCTTCTCCCTCGTCGAAACGCTGAACCTGATCAAGGAGTCGGGGCTCCGCTGACCGGGTCCTGGAGAGCTCGCCATGGGACCACGCCGGAAAGCGCGGGAGTGCGCCCTGCAGATCCTCTTCCAGGTCGAACTCAACCCGGCCGACCCGCCGACGCTCGCCCGGCTCTACTGGGAAGGGCAGAAGGCCTCCCCGGAGGTCCGCGAGTACGCCGATTGGCTCGTCGCGACGACCCTCGACCGGCGCGCGGAGATAGACGCGGCCATCCAGGCGGCCTCGGAGAACTGGCGGCTGGCCCGCATGGGCGTCGTCGACCGGAACATCCTGCGGATCGCCGTGTGCGAGATGCTCTACGAGCCGGCCCTCGTCCCGGCCATCGTCATCAACGAGGCCATCGAGATCGCCAAGCGCTACAGCGGCCAGGAGTCGGCGACGTTCGTCAACGGCGTCCTCGACGCCGTCCGCAAGCGCCGGGAGCCGGCCGTCCCGGCCCGCGCCGGAACGGCCCAGGAAGGATATCATGAGCAAGACAGAGGACACCCGGGGAAAAGGACCCGAAGCCCCGCCGCCCGGCGAACGGGAAACTGACCAGGACCTGGCCCGCCGGGAGAAGTACCGCCGGCTCGCCGAGAGCGGCGCGGACCTCTTCCCGTACCGGGCGAGCCCGACCCATTCCGTCCACGGCATCGTCGCCGAGTTCGGCGCGCTCGCCAAGGAGGACCTCGAGGAGCGCCAACCCGCCGTCGAGGTCGCGGGCCGCATCCTGTCCATCCGCAAGATGGGCCGGGCGACCTTCTTCCACATCTCCGACGGCCGGGCCCGGCTCCAGGTCTACATCCGCGAGGACGTGGCCGGGGCCCGGGCCTATGAGCTCTTCGCGCTCCTCGACATCGGCGACGTCCTCTCGGTCCGCGGCACGCTCTTCAAGACCCGGACCGGGGAGCTGACCGTCCTCTGCGCCGCCTTCACCTTCCTGGCCAAGTCCCTCCATCCCCTGCCGGAAAAGTGGCACGGGCTCCAGGACGTCGAGCTCCGCTACAGGCGCCGCTACCTCGACCTCATCATGAGCCCCGAGGTCGGCGAGGTCTTCCGCCTCCGGAGCGCCATCGTCGCCCACATCCGCCGCTTCTTCGACGCCCGCGGCTACGTCGAGGTCGAGACGCCGATGATGCATGCCATCCCCGGCGGCGCCCTGGCCCGGCCCTTCAAGACGTTCCACAACGCCCTGGGCATGGACCTCTACCTCCGGATCGCGCCCGAGCTCTATCTGAAGCGCCTCGTCGTCGGCGGGCTCGACAAGGTCTACGAGATCAACCGGAGCTTCCGCAACGAGGGCATCGACGCCCAGCATAACCCGGAATTCACCATGCTCGAGTTCTACGAGGCCTACAAGGACTACTACGACATGATGGACCTGACCGAGGAGCTCCTGACGGGCATGGTCGGCGCCCTCTTCGGCCGCGAAGAGGTGCCGTTCGGCGAGCACACGATCTCCTTCAAGCGGCCCTATCGGCGCCTGAAGTTCCTCGACGCCTGCGTTTCCCACAGCGGCCTCGCCCCGAGCCGTTTCGACGATCGGAAGGGGCTCGCGGAGTTCGCCGCGACGCTGGCGCCGGAGAAGGCTCCCCTGTCCTACGCCAAGGCCCTCGACGTCATCTTCGACCGTTTCGTCAAGGACAGGATCGTCCAGCCGACGTTCATCACCAACCCGCCCAAGGAGATCTCGCCGCTGGCCAAGGCCTCCCGCGACAATCCCGAGGAGGCCGAGCGGTTCGAGCTTCTCGCGGGCGGCATGGAGATCGCCAACGCCTTCTCGGAGCTGACGGACCCGGCCGAGCAGCGGGCCCGCTTCGAGGAGCAGGCCGAGGCCAGGCGGAAGGGCGACGAGGAATCCCACGTGGTGGACATGGACTACGTCGAGGCCCTCGAGTTCGGCCTGCCGCCGACGGGCGGGGAGGGGATCGGCGTCGACCGGCTGACGATGATCCTGGCCGACCGGAGGTCCATCCGCGAGGTCATCCTCTTCCCCCTCCTCAGGCCGAGATGAAGATGCTGGGACGGACGGGACGCCCATGAGCTTCGAACTCTTCGTGGCCCGGCGCTACCTGACCGCCCGGCGGAAGCAGGCGTTCATCTCCGTCATCACCCTCATCTCGGTCGGCGGCATCATGATCGGCGTCGCCGCCCTCGTCATCGCCATCGCCCTCATCACCGGCTTTCAGGAGGACGTCCAGGCCAAGATCCTGGGCGCCACCTCCCACATCATGGTCCAGGACCTCTCGAACGAGGGCCTGGCCGACTATCGGGCGATGGCCGACCGGATCCGGGCCGAGAAGGGCGTCGTCGCCGTGACGCCCGTCGTCTACAACGAGGTCCTCATCACGGGCCTGGCCAAGACCAAGGGGGCCCTGCTCAAGGGCATGGACTTCGCCCGCGAGCTCCCCGGGTCGGCCTGGCTCCGCCGGCTCGAGGCCGGCCGGGTCCCCGGTTCCGGCGGGGAGCGGGAGGGCATCCTCCTCGGCCGCCAGGTCGCCTTGGAGATCGGGGCCCAGGTCGGCGACATCGTGGACATCGTCACCCCCTCCGCGAGCCTCTCGCCCCTCGGGCTCATGCCGAAGCGCCGACGGTTCCAGGTTACAGGGCTGTTCGCCACCGGCCTCTACGAGTTCGACGCCACGACGGCCCTCGTCTCCCTGGAGACGGCCCAGAAGCTCTTCGGGCTGGAGGGGCGGGCCAGCTTCCTCCAGGTCAAGATCCGGGACATCTTCGCCGCCGCGGACCTGGCCGAGCGGATCAAGGCGGACTTGCCGCCGACCGTCTACGTGACGACCTGGATGGAGCTCAACCGGAACCTCTTCTCCGCCCTCAAGCTCGAGAAGAACATCATGTTCCTGACCATCACCCTGATCGTCATCGTCGCCGCCCTGAACATCATCGCCACCCTCATCCTGATGGTCATGGAAAAGACGCGCGACATCGGCATCCTCATGGCCATGGGGGCGACGCCGCGCTCGATCCAGCGGATCTTCTTCACCCAGGGGGCGCTCATCGGCGTCATCGGCACGGCCCTCGGCGCGGGCCTCGGCCTCGCCTGGTGCTGGCTGGCCAATCGCTTCGAGCTGATCCGGGTCCCCGTCGACATCTACCAAATCTCCTTCGTCCCGTTCCGGCTGAGGCCGGTCGACCTCGCGGCTATTGTCGGGGTGACCCTGGCCATCAGCTTCGTCTCGACGCTCTTCCCGGCCCGGCGGGCGTCGAAGGTCGACCCGGTCGTGGCGCTGAAATATGAGTGAGATCGTCCTGGCCGCCGAGAACCTGGGGAAGTCTTATCCCCTCCCGAAGGGGGTCCTGCGCGTCTTCGAGGGCCTCGACTTCGAGCTCCGGCGGGGAGACCTGGCCGCGATCATGGGCGCGTCCGGCGTCGGCAAGACGACGCTCCTCAACCTCCTCGGCGGGCTTGACCGGCCGACGGACGGCCGCGTCGTCCTCGACGGCGAGGACCTCTTCGCCCAGACCCCGCGGGAGGTGGCGGCCCTCCGCAACCGGAAGATCGGCTTCGTCTTCCAGTTCTACCACCTCCTGCCCGAGTTCTCGGCCCTGGAGAACGTCAGCTTCCCCCCGATGATCGGCGGACTGGGCAGGGGAGAGGCGTTCGCCCGGGCCCGCGAGGCGCTCAAGGAGGTCTCGCTCGAGGACAAGGCCGGCCAGCGCCCCGGCCAGCTCTCGGGCGGCGAGCAGCAGAGGGTGGCCATCGCCCGCGCCCTGGTCAACGAGCCGAGCCTCCTGCTCGCCGACGAGCCGACGGGCAACCTCGATTGGCGGTCGGGGGAGTCGGTCTTCCGCCTCATCCTCGACCTCCACGAGCGCCGGGGCCTGTCCTCGATCATCGTCACCCACAACGAGAAGATCGCCCGCTACTGCCACAAGCTTTACCTGATGGAGGCGGGCGAGCTGAAACTATCCACTGTCCGGCCGAGTTGAAGGGAATGGACCCGCCGGCCCGGCCCCGGCGCCTGCCCCTGGAGAGCGGTCCCTCGCCCCTTCCCGCGCTTCGGGGGGAGCCGTTTTGAAAAATAGGGAGAATATGGTATAAGGATGGCGAAATGAAACGGCTCGTCCTGGTTCTCGCGCTCCTCATGCTGCCCGGTGTCCTGGCCGCGCAGGAGATTCTGGAGAAGATCGAAGTCGTCGGCAACGACCGCGTCAGCCGGGAGACCATCATCTACTACCTGTCCATCCGCGAGGGCGACTATTTCAACGACGACCAGGTCCGGCGGGACTTCAAGGTCCTCTGGTCGACCGGGTTCTTCGCGAACCTCAAGGTCGAGGACCTGCCCGGGACGCGGGGCAAGATCATCCGCATCACCGTCGAGGAGAATCCCGTCATCAAGGCCGTCGTCTACAAGACGGGCAAGAAGGTCAAGGAAAGCGACATCGTCAGCAAGCTCAAGGAGAAGGACCAGAACATCCTGCCCTACTCCTATTACAGCCCCGGCAAGGTCCAGAAGGTCAAACGGACGATCTCCGACCTCCTCGCCGACAAGGGCCTGTTGGCGGCCAAGATCGACACGGAGGTCCGCAAGACGGGCAAGAACGAGGTCGAGCTCCTCGTCCGGATCGACGAGGGCCCCAAGGTCCGCATCGGCGAGGTCGCCTTCGAGGGGGACCCGAAGCTCCCCGAGAGCACGCTCGTCTGGTCGATGAAGGACAACCGTCCGCACACGTTCTTCAACTGGGTCGCCGGGAAGGACGTCTACAAGCAGGGCAAGGTCAAGGACGACATCGACCTCATCAAGAAGACGTACCAGGAGAACGGCTTCATGGAGGCCTCCGTCGGACAGCCCCGTATCGAGGAGATGACGAAGCGGACCGTCCTCTTCAAGAAGCAGAAGATGATGCGCCTGGTCATCCCGGTCAACCCGGGCTATCTCTACCGGGTCGGGGAGATCCGCATCGACGGCAACAAGGCCTTCGCCGTCAAGGGGCTCCGGACGATGGTCAAGCTCCAGCCGGGCGATGTCTACAGCACGAAGCTCCGGGAGAAGACGGTCGAGGATATCCAAGAGCTCTACCGCAACTGGGGCTACCTCTACATGCAAGTCACGCCGGTCGAGAACCTCGACCCCAAGAACAAGGTCGTCAACGTGACCTTCAACATCTACGAGGGCGAGATCGTCTACCTCAACCGGCTCGAGTTCAAGGGCAACAACTACACCAAGGACAAGGTCATCCGCCGGGAGATGCTCCTCGCCGAGGGCGAGCGGTTCAGCCTGGCCCGCTTCAAGGACAGCGTCCTGCGCATCAAGCAGCTCGGCCTGGTCGACCTCGAGAAGGACCCCGAGTTCAAGCCGAATCCGGACGACCCGACGAAGATGGACCTCGTCGTCAACGTCAAGGAGCTCCAGCGGAACAACATCCAGTTCTCGGCCGGCTACAGCGGCTATGACGGGACCTTCCTCGCCTTCAGCTACTCGACGGTGAACTTCCTCGGGGCCGGCGAGAATGTGGACTTCCAGGTCCAGCAGGGCAAGCGCGTCAAGAACTACTCGGTCGGTTTCACGGAGCCCTACCTCTTCGACCAGCCGGTCACGGCCGGGTTCAACGTCTATGACCGGTACTACGATTACAGCGCCCTGGGCCTCTATACCCAGAAGGCCATAGGCGTCGACCTGACTCTCGGGGCGCGCATCCTCGGCTACTGGCGGGCCAGCGCGACGTACAACATCCAGAAGGTCAACATCAGCTATGCCGCGGGGTCGACGCTCTCCACGCTCTACGGGTCCGGGGCGTTCTACGAGAGCTCGATCACGCCGATGATCTACCGCTCGACGATCGACAGCCCCCTGACGCCAACGCGGGGGACCCTCTACTCTGCCAGCGTCAAGTTGGCCGGGTCGTTCCTCGGCGGCGACATCAACATCATCAAGCCCCAGTTCGAGTTCGCCCACTACCAGCCGTTCATCGCCAACCACGTCATCGGCGTCCACTTCGAGTATGATGTCATCAAGTCCTACCGCGGCAGCGCCGCCGTCCCTTACTGGGAGAAGGCCTTCCTCGGCGGCGAGAGGTCCATCCGCGGCTACGAGGTTTATTCGATCGGGCCGCGGAACGAGAGCGGCTACAACCTGGGCGGGGACAAGTCCTTCTTCGCCAACTTTGAATACATCATCCCGGTCGGCGGCCCCCTCTACGCCATCTTCTTCTACGACCTGGGGAACTCGCTGGCCGCCGGGGAGAAGTTCACCAAGAACAACATCTACACCTCGACGGGGATCGAGGCCCGCATCTTCGTCCCCGCCCTGCGCGTGCCGTTCCGGCTGATCTTCTCCTACAACAACCGGCCCGTCTATCCGAACGACGGGAACTTCAAGTTCCGCTTCGCCGTCGGGACGACGTTCTAGCGCCCGGCGGCCGGAGGGGACCCCCGGAGGTCAGGCCATGCTCACCGTCGAAGAGATCGGCAAGATGCTTCCCCACCGCTTCCCCTTCCTGCTCATCGACAGGATCGTCGAGGTCGTCCCGGAGAAGACGATCGTCGCCCTGAAGAACGTCAGCTGCAACGAGCAGTTCTTCCAGGGCCATTTCCCCGAGTGGAAAATCATGCCCGGGGTCCTCATCATGGAGGCCATCGCCCAGGCCGGGGCCGTCCTCCTTTTCAGCTCGATCCCGGACCCCGAGACGAAGTTCGTCGTGCTGAGCAAGCTCGATAAGGCGAAATTCAAGAGGATGGTCATTCCGGGCGACCAGCTGCGGATCGAGGTCGAGTGGCTCCGGGTCAAGGGCAAGGTCTGTCAGATGAGGGGCCGGGCCCTCGTCGACGGCGAGGTCGCCGCCGAGGGCCAGATCGTCGCTTCCATGCTCGACATCAAGGACATGCCGGCCAGGGACTAAGCCCGGCTCGACGCTCATCCCGACTCGACATTCAGGGGGAGGGGTCCGCTTCTTCCCCAGGGGGCGGGTCGGCGGTCTAAACCGGCGCGGGACCCGCTCCCTCCGGAGGGGCCAGCCCCGCGCGGCGACAGGACGATGTTACTTGCCGAGGGCGAAGAGGGAGTCGTCGACGTTCGTGTTGAAAACGATCTTGGTGATGGTGACCTTGACCCATTCCGTGCCGTCCATAAGGGTCCGGATCGAGTGGGGCACCATGGACTGTCCCACCTTCTTGTAATCCGTCGTGTAGGACTCGGCCTTGACGTCGGCCCCTGTCGGTCCGATTTCCGTCGACTCGGTCTTGTAGGGGAGATACGTGGCCGAGTCGATGTAGATCGTCGTCAAGTGGCCGTCGGACATCTTCTGCTCGAGGACGAGATATTCCTTGTCCTCCAGCCTGACCTTGGGCTTGGCCGCATAGGTGATGCCGAACTTCTCGGGGGTCAGCAGCCCCCCGTTGCCGATGGCCTGCCGCGCGAACTGCTTGGCTTGCGCCTCCTGCGCCTCCTCGACTTGGCCCGTCTGCATGTTCGTGCTCCAGGCCCTCTGGCCGTCGTACGCCTGGGTCATGACCATGCCCATGATCTCGGCGTCCATGCGGTACTTGTTGGGCTCCTTCTGGTACTGCGTGAAGGACCCGGTCAGGCTCATGGACGGGAGCTCCAGCGTGCCCGAGCTGGTCGTGTCCTTGATCGTCTCCAGATACTTCCGTCCGCCCTGGGCCTCGATCATCTTCTTGACGATGTCCTGCGCCGTCTGCCCGTATCCCGGCAGGGCGGCGAGGGAAACCAGGATCGCGGCGGCCATCGTCCATGCTAACAGCTTTTTCATCCTTCCTCCTTGTGGGGCCGCCGGCTCCGGACCACGCGTTCCCCGAATAGGTATACGGCTATTGTAAAAGAAAGTTCAGCGTTTGCCAACCGCCCGGTGTCTGCAGCGCGGCCGCCGGATGCGAGGCCGCGGCGGGGCGGGAGGGGCGCGCTCAAAGAGGGTCGCTCGTCAAGACGGGTCTGCCGGATGCGCGTCTGGGACCCGTGCGACCTATCGCCGTCATTAGGAAACCTGTCGCCTTATTGCACCAGAATCCGGCTCTCGCATCTTATTATTTATCTGGTCGTTAAGAGGCAAATAGGGAATTTCAACCAAAATAGATGTGTACACATATAGAACAGACAAAATTGGTCAAATAAAGAAATTACTTGATTATAGACAATATTATGATATATAATCCTAATGTCCTAAATCAGGACATGTTCGTACTATTGGAGCGCGAACCTGACCCGCAGCGGATGAGACAATGTCCGGCCTACTCAGCTTAATCGTGTGCTCGAATTTCGAGCGCGAAGTCCGCGCCCTGGCCTCACTGCCCGAATTCAAGGACGTCGACTTCGTGCCCCTCGATGTCGAGTGCAACCTCGTGGAGGGCCGCTGGGCGGGCTTGGCCGAATCGGTTCAGGCGCTCCGCAGGAACGGCCGGCCCGCCTGCCTCGTCGGCAGTTTCTGCCTGACCCAGGCCGCCGGTTGCCTCGGCGCCGACGGCGCCTGCCCGACGGCCCAAAAAAGCCAGTGCGCCGAATGGCTGGCCGATAAGGACGTCCTGGACCATCTCCTTCAGCAGCAGGCGCTCCTCGTCCTGCCGGGATGGCTCGAGGACTGGGAGCGGAGCGTCGACCGGCTCTGGGCGTCCGACCGGAGGAAAGCCCAGGACTTTTTCCGCGAGTCGGCCAAGAAGGTCATCCTCCTGGACACCGGCCTCCGCCCCAAGATCGGGAACGCGCTCAAGGAGTTCGCCAAGTTCCTCCGCGTCCCCTATGAGACCTATTTCGCCGGGATGGGTCGGCTCAAGGCGGGACTCGTCGAGACCATCCTCTCCTGGCGGGCGGGCCGGGAGCGGGCCGAGCTCGACGGACGCCTGGACGCGGCGCGCCGGCAGATCGCCGACTACAGCCGCATCGGCCATCTCCTCGGCACCATGACCCGCCTCCGGACCGAGGAGGAGGTCCGGGAGGACATCGTCGAGGTCTTCCGCGACCTTCTCTCGCCGCAGGCGGCCTCCTATCTCCCGGCGGACCGTCTGGCCGAGGAGCCGCCGGCCGTGGACACGCCCCGCGACAGGATCTTGTCCCTCAACGCCGACTACGCCTGGACCGACGACCGCAGCGGGCTGCTCCTCAAGGTCGCCAACGGGCGCGAGCTCCTCGGCCTCGTCGAGCTCTCCGGGCTGCCCTTTCCGGAGCGCCGCGAGCACGACCTCGACCTGGCCCTGGCCCTGGCCAAGACCGCCGCCTTGGCCCTGACGAAGGCGGGCCTCCAGAAGGCCCTGGACGAGGAACGGGCGAAATCGCGGGCCGCCCAGGCCGAGCTCAGCGTCAGCGAGGGGAAGGCGCGGTCGTTCGACGGCGTCCCGATCGGGCTCTATCGGACCACCCCGTCCGGCCAGATCCTGGAGGCCAACATCGCCCTGGCCCGGATGCTCGGCTACCAGGACCTGGCCGCCCTCAGGGGCATCAACGCCTGGGATCTCCATCTCAACCGCGGCGACCGCGAAGAATGGCAATCCCTGCTCGAGGCGAGCACCTTCGTCGAGACCTTCGAGACGCAGCTCCGCCGCCGCGACGGGACGGTCATCTGGGTCCGCGATTCCTCGCGCGCCATCAAGGACAAGCGGGGCCAGGTCATCTATTACGAGGGGTCGATCGAGGACATCACCAGGAAGAAGCAGACCGACGCGGCCAGCTCCTGGAACCTCCAGATGAAGACCTCGCTGGCCAATGTTTCCGGCCGGTTGGTGCGGCCGACGCCCATCGAGGAGATGTCCGCCCTCGTCCTCGAGCACGCCCGCCGCCTGACCTCGAGCCGGACCTGTTTCGTCGGCTACACCGACCTTGAAACGGGGCGCCTCGTCGCGGCGGCATTAACGGACGACGCCCGGGACCTCCTCGCCGTCCACCCGGAGAGGGCCGGCGCCCTCCATGCCGGGTCGGGCATCTGGGAGTGGGTCGTCGCCCAGAAGAAGGCCATCGTCACGAACCTGCCGACCCTCGACCCCCGCTACACGGGCGTGCCGGACTGGCACTTCCCGGTCGGCCAGTTCCTGGCCGTGCCCGCCCTCATGGACGGGGCCCTCGTCGGGCTCATCGCCGTGGCCAACTCCGACAAGCTCTATTCCGAGTGGGACCTCGAGGCCGTAGAGCAGATGGCCGCCCTCTACGCCATCGCCGTCGACCGGAAGCGAGCGGAGGACAAGGTCCGCGAGATGTCCCTGACCGACGAGCTGACCCGGCTCAACAACCGTCGGGGCTTCTTCACCCTGGCCGACCAGCAGCTCAAGATCGCCAACCGGTCGAAAAAGGAGGTCTTCCTCCTTTACGCCGACCTCGACGGGTTGAAGTCCATCAACGATACGTTCGGCCACGACGTCGGCGACAAGGCCCTCGTCGAGACCGCCGAGCGCCTGCGCGACGCCTTCCGCGAGTCCGACATCCTCGCCCGGATCGGCGGCGACGAGTTCGTCGTCCTCGTCGTCGACGCCGGCGACGCCCGGCCCGGGAACCTGGCCGAGAGGCTCCAGGAAAAGTTCGACGAGGGGAACGCCCGGCCCGGCCGGCGATTCACGCTGTCGGTCAGCCACGGCCTCGTCCGCTACGACCCCGAGGACCCCTGCTCCGTGCAGGACCTCATCACCCTGGCCGACAAGCTGATGTACGAGGACAAGGTCAGGAAGAAGAAGGACGCGCCCGGCGGCCGTCCCTCCACGCGGCCGCAGACCGTCCCGGCCTGACGGCGCGCCCCCGCGGCGGGGCGAGGCTCAATCCTGGAGCTTGTACCTGGCCAGCTTGTTGTAGAGGGTCGTCCGCGAGATGCCGAGGATCTTGGCCGTCTGGCGGAGGTTCCGCTTCGTCACCTTCAGCAGGTAGCGGATGTAGTCTTTCTCCAGGTCGTCGAGCGTTGACAGGTGCTCCCGGCCGACGAGGGCCATCGCCCCCTGCGGCGGGATGAACTCACGGAGGTATTTCGGCAAGTTCGCCGTCTCGATGAAGTCCTTCTTGCAGAGCATGGCCCCGCTCTCGAGGACGTTCTCGAGCTCCCGGACGTTGCCCGGCCAGCCGTACTTGAGGAAGAGCTTCTGGACCTCCCGGGAGACGCCCTTGAGGTCCTTGGAAAACTTCTTGTTCGCGCCCTGGAGGAAATGGCGGACGAGGAGGGGGATATCCTCCAGGCGCTCCCGGAGCGGCGGCAGCTCGATGAGGACCTTGTTCAGCCGGTGGAAGAGGTCCTCGCGGAAGGTCCCGTCGCGGACGGCCTCGCTCAGGTTCCGGTTGGTCGCCGCGACGACCCGGACCTCGACCCGCCGGCTCTCGTTCGCGCCGATCGGCCTGAACTCGTGGCTCTCGAGGACGCGGAGGAGCTTGGCCTGGACGGCGACGGGGATCTCGGCGATCTCGTCGAGGAAGATGACGCCGCCGTCGGCCTCCTCGAACAGGCCGCGCTTGTCCTTGTCCGCGCCCGTGAACGCCCCCCGCTTGTAGCCGAAGAGCTCGGACTCGAAGAGGTTCTCCGGGATGGAGGCGCAGTCGCAGAGGATGAGGGCCTTGTCCCGGAAGGGGCTCAGCCCGTGGATGGCTCGGGCCACGACCTCCTTGCCCGTCCCGGTCTCCCCGGTAATGAGGACGCTCGTGAAGTACCTGGCGATGTTCTCCATGAGCCCGAAGATCTCGAGCATGTAGGGGTTCCGGCTGATGAGCCCGTGGAAGGCGTACTTCCGCTCGAGCTTGCGCTCGAGCTGGAAGGTCTCGCGGCGGAGCTCCCGCTTGACCCTGATCCGCCGGAGGATCTCCTGGAGGATATCGTCCCGGTAGGGCTTGGGGATGAAGTCGGTGGCCCCTGCGTGGACGACGTCGAGGATGGCGTCGCGGTCGAGCGGCTCGCCGCCGATGAGGATGTCGAGCAGGGGGTCGAACTTCTTGAGCCTCTTGAGGACGATGAGGGCCCCGGCGATCGAATCCCCCGAGTCGACGAGGACGACCCGAATGCCGTTCTCCCGGACGATGGCCAGGTAATCGTCGTCGGTCTGGGAGAAGAAGAGCGAAAAGTCGACGGCCACGGACGCCTTCTTGATCGTTTCGTAGAGGAAGAAATCGTCGGAGACGATGAGGAGGTTGGCTTGTCCGTCCATCCTGTTGCGTCCCGTCCCTTGGCGTCGGCCGTATCTTAACAGATTTCCCGAGGCCTTGGCAACCCGGTCTCTTTTTCGCCGCCCCTCTCGCCGGGACGGCCCCGGCCGGGCTTCTCCCTTCCGGCGCCCGACCCCGTCCGCTTGTTGTTTTTCCGCGGGCGACGCCGTAAAATGGCGGAGTCATGGCCGCGCGCATGGACGACATCCGGGTCGAGGAGCTGACGCGCAAGTTCGGCGACTTCACGGCCGTCGACCGGGTTTCGTTCTCCGTCGCGGGCGGGGAGCTCTTCGGCCTCCTCGGGCCGAACGGCGCCGGCAAGACGACGACCATCAACATGCTCTCGACGCTGCTGCGGCCGACGTCCGGGCGGGCGGAGGTCGCGGGCTTCGACGTCGTCCGCGACCGAGACCGCGTCCGCCGCTCGATCGGCGTCGTTTTCCAGGAGCAGGCGCTCGACGGGCAGCTGACCGGCCGCGAGAACCTCGAGTTCCACGCCATGATGTACGGCATGGGCCGCGAGGAGCGCCGGCGGAAGCTCGACGAGGTCCTGGCCTTGGTCGAGCTCTCGGAGAAGGCCGGCGTCCGGGTCCAGAACTACTCGGGCGGGATGAAGCGCCGGCTGGAGATCGCCCGCGGCCTCATCCACGAGCCGCGCGTCCTTTTCCTCGACGAGCCGACGCTCGGCCTCGACGCTCAGACCCGGCGCCACATCTGGGACTACATCCGGAAGCTCAACCGGGAGCGCGGCGTGACGATCATCCTGACGACGCACTATATGGAAGAGGCAGATTATCTCTGCGGCCGCGTGGCCATCATGGACCACGGGACATTCGCCGCCATCGATGCCCCGGGCCGGCTGAAAGACCTCCTCGGCGGAGACGTCGTCTCCCTGGAGGTCGAGGGCGAGCCCGGCCCCCTCGAGGCGGAGCTCAGGGCCGTCGGCTGGGTCCGGAACATCAAGTTCCATGAGGGCGTTTTCAGCTTGACCATGGAGAGGGGCGATCGCCGCATCCCCGAGCTGGTCGCGCTGGCCCAGAACGCCGGCGTCACGGTCAGCTCCGTCAACCTCAGAAAGCCGAGCCTCGAGGACGTCTTCCTTCAGTTCACCGGCAAGACCATCCGGGAGTCCGAGGCCGGCCAGGCCGAGCGCAACCGGGCCATGATGCGGGCCCACCGCCCGGGGAGGGGCCGGTGATCGATCTGACCGCGATCTACGTCCTCTGGCTGAGGGAGATGAAGCGCTATTTCCGGGCCAAATCCCGCATCCTCGGCTCGCTCGCCATCCCGTTCTTCTTCCTGGCCTTCCTCGGCCTCGGCTTCAGCGGGATGGCCGTGCCCGGCGCCGGAGGGGTCGGCTACATCCAATTCCTCGTGCCCGGCATCGTCGGCATGAGCCTCCTCTTCCAGAGCATCTTCGCCGGGCTCTCGGTCCTCTGGGACCGGGAGTTCGGCTTCCTCAAGGAGATCATGGTCGCCCCGGTCAGCCGCGTTTCCATCGTCCTCGGCCGGACCGCCGGCGGGGTGACCACGGCCCTCGTCCAGGGCCTGCTCGTCCTCCTCGTCTCGAGCCTGGTCGGCTTCAGGGTCAGGAGCGCGGCGGGCGTCCTGGTGGCCCTCGTCTTCATGGTCCTCGTCTCCACGACCTTCATCGGCCTGGGCCTCGTCTTCGCCTCGAAGATCAAGGACATGCAGGGCTATAGCATCATTATGAACTTCGTCGTTTTTCCGCTCTTCTTCCTCTCCGGGGCCCTCTATCCGCTCGGGAACCTCCCGGCCTGGCTCCGGGTCTTTTCCTATCTCGACCCGCTGACTTATGGCGTCGACGGGCTGCGGGGGGCGCTCGTCGGGGTCGCGACGCGGAGCCTCGGGGCGGACATGGGCATCATGGCCGCCTTCGCCGTGCTGATGGTCGGCCTGGGCGCGTGGTCCTTCGAGCGGAGCGAAAGCGCCTGACGGACGGACCCCCGGGCAGTCCTGGATTTGACAGCCGGACGGGTTTCCTGTATTCTGTACGGGAAGCGGGCGTCAGCAGCCAATCCCCATACAAGCGATTGTGGAGAATTATCCGAATGGTAGCGTATATTGAATGCCGACTTGACAAGCCCACGGGGCGCCGGCTAGAATGGAACTGTCCCTAGAGTCAGCCAAAGTCCCATGCGTCTAGATAAGGTCAAGTACCTGATTATCCTCTTTTTCGTTTTCTCGTTCTTCGGCGGCATCCCCGTTGAGTTCGGGAACGAGGGCGCCTTTTTCCACGGCTTCATGATCCCCAAGCCCATCATCACCATCGGCCTCGGCACGAACCTCAAGGACGTCCTCATCCGCTCCTCCTCGGGCATGAAGATCTACGAAGTCAAGACCGATTACAAGCTCGTCTCGGACGACGCCGCCGAGGCCCGGATCAAGGGCGGCAGCGAGAAGCTGACCGAGAAGTTCGTCCTGCTCGTGACCCACGCCAAGGACCGCAAGGAGGCGGAGGCCATCGCCTCCGACCTCAAGCGCAGGATCGCGGGCAGGGTCTTTTATGAGGAAGACCGGGAGAGCACGTCGGGCGGCCTGTTCGAGGTCAGGGTCGGCGACTTTCTGACCCGGGGCGACGCGCTGACCACGATCCGGGCCCTCAACGCCGTCGGCTGGAAGGACGTCTGGATCGTCCGCGAGGACATCACGGAGCGCGAGACCCGGCCGATCTGGATGCTCCTCGACAACCACCTCCTGCCGCTCGACCGGGACTCCGTCATCTACTTCATCCCGACGAGCCCCCAGAGCTTCCTCTCGTTCAACGGCAAGAGCTACCGCGGCTTTTTCATCCTGCGGGGCACGCCCAAGGGCGTCGTCCTCGTCAACCGCCTCAACCTCGAGGACTACCTGAAGAGCGTCGTGCCCGGCGAGCTCAACCCCGACCAGTTCAACGCCATCGAGGCCCTCAAGGCGCAGGCCGTGGCGGCCCGGACCTATGCCGTCAAGAACATGGGCCTCTACAAGGACTACGGCTTCGACCTCGTCGATACACCCCGCTCCCAATACTACTCCGGGATGGACTCGGAGCGGCCGCTGAGCACCCGGGCGGTCGAGGAGACGACGGGCGAGGTCATGCGCTACAAGGGCGAGCTCATCAACGCCCTCTACATGAGCACCTGCGGCGGACGGACCGAGGACGCGCAGAACGTCTTCCCCGGCACGCCCTCGCCCTACCTCAAGAGCGTCGAGTGCACGTACGAGAAGCAGAAGGAATGGACCCTCGCCGCCAAGGGCCCCATCCTGCCCATCCTCGTCGGCGGCCGGAACGCCAGCCTGGACGTGGCCTATCTCGTCGGCCTGGGCGTCATCTCGCTGGGCGTCGAGCCCCTCGATTTCCGCGCCGACTGCCCGTTTGAGGAGGCGGTCGAGTGGCTCGGGGCGGCCCGCCGCCTGCTCGGCGCGAAGCCCGGGGAGTTCGCACCCGACCCCGTGCCGCTGAACTTCGTCGGCCTGGCCCGGCTTCTCGTCCAGGCGTTCGGCTGGGAGGAGCGGGTCAGCCGGCTCGTCCTGCCGACCGAGGTCGGCTTCCTGCTCAGCGACCTGCCCCAGGTCCAGGGGAAGGACCGCGGGCCGATGGCCTACAGCCTCGAGGCCGGGATCTTCCCGGACAGCCTGAAGGCGGGCGACCCGCTCCGGCCGGTCAGCCGGGCCGAGCTGGCCGTCGCCCTGCGCCGCGTCCTCTCGGCCGAGAAGGACCTCGTCCGCACCGGGACCTTCCGCTCGGCGGCGAAGAAGACGATCGAGGTCGGACAGGACTTCGAGCGCAAGACCCTGCGGCTCTCGCCTCACCTCTACCTGCTCCGGAACATCGACGGCGCCGATTCCTTCGCCACCCGCTTGACCCTCCTCGGCGGCGAGAAGGTCCAGTGGATCGAGCGGGAAGGGGAGGTCGCCTGGCTCGAGGTCTTCCACCCGCCGAACTCGAACGTCCTCGACCGCTCGTCCCGCTTCAACCGTTGGCAGGTCGAGCGCTCGGCGGCGGAGCTGGGCGCGCTCGTCGCGCCGTCCTGCCCGGTCGGGCGGCTCGTCGACGTGAGCGTCAAGGCGCGGGGCGTCTCGGGCCGGGTCACGGAACTCGAGATCGTCGGCTCGGACGGCCGGGCGTCCCTGCGCGGTTTCCAGATCCGCGAGGTCCTCGGGCTCAGGGACACGCTCTTCGTCATCGACAGGTCGTATGACGAGGCCGGTCGTGTCACCGGCTACACCTTCACCGGCCGCGGCTGGGGCCATGGCGTCGGCCTGTGCCAGGTCGGGGCCTATGGAATGGCCATGGCCGGCGGGACCTATAGGGACATCCTGAAGAAGTATTACCAGGGCGTCAAGGTCGAAAAGCTCGGCTAGGCTCCGGCTCCCGCATCATTCCCTTTCATCGTGTCCGTCCCCCCGTCCTCCCGCGGCCTTCCCGGCGCGTTCGGGTCGGGGATTTGTGGTAAGATGATGCGGTCGGCCCGACGGCCGGGCCGGACACTCCCCAGGAGGACCCGACGCCATGACGCGCACGAAAGCTCTCAGCTCCCGCCGGACCGAGGCCCGCGAATACCAGACGGCCGCCTCGGGCATCTTCTTCACCGTGGCCAAGGTCCTCTACACGGGGAGGTCGCGCTTCCAGACGATCGAGGTCATCCGCAACCGGGACTACGGCCGCGTCCTTTTCCTCGACGGGCTCGTCCAGACGACGGAGCGGGACGAGTTCTACTACCATGAGATGCTCGTCCACCCGGCCCTGGCCTCGCACCCTAAGCCCGAGCGGGTCCTCATCATCGGCGGCGGCGACGGCGGCGCCCTGCGCGAGGTCCTCAAGCACCCGGTGAAGAGAGCGACCCTCGTCGAGATCGACGGCCAGGTCATCGACGCCTGCCGGACCCATTTCCCCTGGCTCCGGGCCGCCTTCCGGGACCCGCGCGCGGAGCTCATCGTAGCCGACGGCAGCGTCTTCATCGACAAGACGCCGGAGCGGTTCGACGTCATCATCGTCGACTCCTCGGATCCCGTCGGGCCGTCCACGGTCCTCCATCAGGAGGCCTTTTACCGCAAGCTCAAGTCCAAGCTCAGGCCGGGGGGGGCGATCGCCGCCCAGGCCGGCTCTCTGATGCTCCACCAGGATTCGCACGCCCGAAAGAGCCTCTTCCTGAGGCGCATCTTCCGGCACTCGCCGCTCTACTTGGGCCCGGTGCCGACCTACCCGGTCGGGACATGGTGCTATAACTTCCTCTCCGACCGGACCGACCCGCTCGCGGTGCGGAAGCTGAGAGTGCCGAAGGGGCTCAAGTACTACAATCCCGAGGTCCATCGCGCCGCCTTCGCCCTGCCGAATTTCCTCAAGAGCCGGGTCGGGCCTCGGTGAGTTGTCGTCGCGAATAGGGAGATTCTGAGGGCCGATCCTAATAGCTGAGGGTGCCGGCCTGCTGGCGCGCCTGGAGCTCGGCCAGCATGTCGTCCGTCATCCGGGCCAGGTCGTAGGAGGGCTTCCAGCCCCACTCGCGCCGGGCCGCCGAATCGTCGATCGAGGCCGGCCAGGAGTCGGCGATAGCCTGCCGGAAGTCCGGATCGTAAGTGCAAGCGAACCCCGGCATCCGCTTGCGGATCTCGGCGGCGAGCTCGCCGGCCGTGAAGCTCATGGCCGCGACGTTGAAATTCGCGTGGTGCTCGAGGCCGGCGAAATCCGCCTCCATCAGGTCGAGCGTGCATTTCAGGCAGTCGGGCATGTACATCATGGGCAGCCGCGTGTCCTCGCGGAGGAAGCACGTGTAGCGGCCGGACTTCACGGCCTCGTAGAAGATGGCCACGGCGTAGTCGGTCGTGCCGCCGCCCGGCAGGGTCAGGTGGCTGATGATCCCCGGATAGCGGCAGCCGCGGACGTCGAGCCCGTATTTCCGGACGTAGTAATCGCAGAGGTGCTCGCCGGCGACCTTCGTCACCCCATACATCGTCCGCGGGTCGAGGACCGTGTCCTGCGGCGTCATCTCTCGGGGCGTGGCCGGGCCGAAGACGGCGATCGAGCTCGGCGAGAAGACGCGGGCCAGCCCCAGCTCGCGGGCGGCCTCGAGGACGTTGTGGAGGCCGTTGATATTGATGAACCAGGCCTTCTGAGGATCCTTCTCTCCCGTCGCGGAGAGGAGGGCGGCCAAATGGTAGACCGTGTCGATGCGGTAGGTCCGGAGGACCGACCCGAGGGCGGACCGGTCGGTGACGTCGAGGCTGGCGAACGGCCCGGATTCCGCGAGCGGTCCCGCGGGCCTGACGATGTCGGTCACGACGACCTCGTCGTCGCCGTAGCTCGCCCTGAGGGCCGCGGCCAGCTCCGAGCCGATCTGGCCGGCCGCGCCCGTGATAAGGATCCTTCTCGTTTCTTTGCTCATGGAGCGTTCTCTCGCCGGGACGGCCCGGATACAGGGGATTACTTATAGCATAGGATGCGGCGGGGCGCAACAAGGCTGGCCGGCCTGTCCCTCTTGCCTTTGCCGGCGTCTTCCGCTAAAGTGTTAGTCCCTATCGACAATCGCCGCCCGCCGGCTTCGAGGAGGCCCGATCATGTCCGTCGCCCTGGATGGGAAGAACCTGACTGTTGAGAAGGTCGTCTCGGTCGCGCGCCGGGCCGAGCCGGTGTCCCTGTCGCCCGAGGCCAGGAAGCGCATCGAGAAGTGCCGGGCCCTGCTCGAGGACAAGATCCAGAAGAAAGAGATCATGTACGGCGTTAACACCGGCATCGGCGAGCTGGCCAACGTCGTCCTGAGCCAGGAGCAGGTCGAGAAGTACCAGCGCTACCTCGTCTACAGCCACGCCGCCGGGTACGGCAAGCCCATGCCCGAGGACGTCGTGCGGGCCGCCATCCTCAGCCGGATCAGCGTCCATTGCCACGGACACTCTGGACTCCGCCTGGCCGTCACCGAAACCCTGGTCGAGATGCTCAACAAGGGGGTCACTCCCGTCATGTGCGAGAAGGGCTCGGTCGGCGCCTGCGGCGACCTGTCGCCCATGGCCCAGATGGCTCTCGTGCCCATGGGCGAGGGCGAGGCCTTCTATAAAGGCGAGCGCCTGCCCGGCGCCGAGGCCCTCAAGCGGGCTGGCATCAAGCCGATCACCCTCCACGCCCGCGACGGCCTGGCCATGATCAACGGCTCGAACGTCATCACCGGCATGGGCGCCCTGACCGTCTACGACGTCCATCGTTGGCTCAAGATGTCAGAGATCGCCGCGGCCATGACCCTCGAGGTCCTCAACGCCAACATGAAGGCCTATGACGCCCGGCTCCACGAGACCCGCGGCTATCCCGGCGCGCTCGAATCGGCGGAGAACGTCCGCCGCATCGCCGAGGGCAGCCCGCTCCTCGAGCGGCCCGGCAAGAAGGTCCAGGACGCCTACAGCCTCCGCAGCACGCCCCAGGTCGTCGGCGCGGCCCGCGACGCCCTCAAGTGGGCCCGCACCATGATCGAGATCGAGCTCAACGGCGCCTCCGACAACCCCGTCTTCTTCCCCGACGAGGAGCTCGTCCTGACCGGCGCCAACTTCCAGGGCGTGCCCATGGCCTTCGCCCTCGAGCTCCTTGGCACGGCCGTGACCACGGTCGCCGTCCTCTCCGAGCGCCGCCACAACCGGCTCATGAACCCCCACCTCAACGCGGGCCTGCCCGCCTTCCTGACCAAGGGGGCGGGGATGTTCTCCGGCCTGATGCTGACCCAATACACGGCCGGGGCCCTCGTCTGCGAGAACCGCGTCCTTTCCCATCCCGCGGCCACGGGCTCCATCCCGGCCGCGGCCGACCAGGAGGACTTCGTCAGCATGGGCATGACCACGGCCCTCAAGACGCGCCAGATCCTCGATAACGCCCAGGCCGTCCTGGCCATCGAGCTCATCGCCGGGGCCCAGGCCGTCGATTTCCGCAAGCCCGTCAAGCCGGGCCAGGGCATCCAGGCCGCCTACGACGTCATCCGCCGCCACGTCGCCTTCCTCGAGGAGGACCGGCCGCTCTTCGACGACATCAACCGGCTGTCCGAGGTCGTCCGGTCGGGCGAGATCCTGGAGGCCGTCGAGGCCGCCGTCGGCACGCTGAAGTGAAGGCCCGCCCTCTCGCGGGGCGGCCATCTCGGGAGGTCACGGCCCGGCGCCGTGAGGGGAGGGGACATGAGCTTCCGCATTGCCCTCGTGACGGGAGCGGCCCGGGGCATGGGCCGGGCCATCGCCCTCCGAATGGCCGACGAGGTCTCCGGCGTCGCCGTTCATTACCTGACCCGGCGGGACGAAGCCCAGGAGGTGGCCGCGGCCATCCGCGAGAAGGGCAAGCTCGGCGCCGTCTTCCGGGCCGACCTGACCAAGAAGGCCCAGGCCGCCGGGCTCATCAAGAAAGTCGAAGAGAAGTTCGCCCGCATCGACGTCCTCGTCAACAACGTCGGACCGTTCCTGGTCAAGCCCTGGGACCAGCTTGAGGTCTCCGACTGGGAGCGCATCCTCCGCGGCAACCTCCTCGGCTCCTATTTCTGCATCAAGGCGGCCCTGGCCGGGATGAGGGAGCGGCGGTGGGGGAGGATCATCAACATCGGCTACAGCCGGGCCGAGCAACTGACCTCGTTCCCGACCATCGCCCCGTATGCCGCGGCCAAGACCGGCCTTCTCATCCTGACCCGGACGGCGGCCGTGACCGAGGCGGAGAACGGCATCACGGTCAACATGGTCTCGCCCGGGTTGATCAAGGGGGGAGTCCTGCCCCAGGCGCGCGACCTGGCCGCCTCGCGGCTCGGGACCTTCGAGGACGTGGCCGAGGCCGTGGCCTATCTGGCTTCGGACCGGGCCGCGGCCGTCACCGGCGCCAACCTCGTCGTCGCCGGCACCTGGAAAATGTGATAAGGAGGAACTCATGGCCCTGATAGCATGGATCGGCATCGTCGTCATCGTCCTTTTCCTGGCCGGGATCCGCATCATCCGCCCGACGCACCGCGGGCTGGTCGAGCGGCTCGGCCGCTACAACCGTTTCGCCAAGGCCGGCTTCCAGTGGGTCATCCCGGCCATCGAAACGCTCCACAGCGTCAACATCACCGAGCAGATGGTGGACGCGGCGCCCCAGGAGATCATCACCTACGACAACCTCAACGCCCGCGTCGACGCCCAGGTCTATTTCAAGGTCAAGGACGACGAGGAGAGCGTCAAAGCCTCCCAGTACAACGTCAACAACTACCAGTGGCAGATCGTCAACCTGGCCCGGACAACCCTGCGCAACATCATCGGCACGCTGACCCTCAAGTCGGCCAACAGCGAGCGCGGCAAGATCAACGAGGAGCTCCTCAAGACGCTCTCGACCGAGACGGCCCGCTGGGGGATCGACATCGTCCGGACCGAGCTCAAGGAGATCGACCCGCCCAAGGACGTCCAGGAGACGATGAACAAGGTCGTCAAGGCCGAGAACGAGAAGGTCGCGGCCGTCGACTTCGCCACGGCCCGGGAAACGGTCGCCGACGGCGAGCGCCGGGCCGAGATCAAGAAGGCCGACGGCGTCCGTCAGGCCAAGATCCTCGAGGCCCAGGGCGAGGCCGAGGCCATCCGTCTGGTCAACGAGGCGGCCGAGAAGTATTTCGTCGGCAACGCCCAGGTCCTCCGCCGTCTCCAAGCATTGGAGACGGCCCTTCAGAACAACGCCAAGATCATCGTCCCGTCCGACAGGGACATCGTCAACGTCGTCGGCGAGATGGCCGGCATCCTGCCAATCAAGAAGAACTGAAAGAACAAAAGAAGGGCTCAGGTCCCCTTTCCTGCAGTTTTCGAGCGAGGTTCCCTATCCCTGCGGACTATCAACAAAACTGCGGGAAAGGAGACTTGACCCCGTCCCTCAATCGATGCCGACCAGCTGGATCTGGAGCGTCCGCGCTTTCCCGCCCCGCACGACCGTCAGCTTGACCGTGTCGCCGATCTTGAAATTATCGAGGGCCGTGAAGAGGTCGTCGTAGGATTTGACCTTCGTGCCGTCGACGGCCGCGATGGTGTCGCGGATGAGGTAGCGGCCGAAGGCGTCTCGGCCGAGCCCGCGGAGGCCGAGTTCGTAGGCCTGGCTCGAGCGCGGCACGTCGTAGATGATGGCGCCCTCGATCCCGGCCTGCCGGGCGTACTCATCCGGCACGAACCTGATGCCCCCGATGCCCGGATGCGTGACCTTGCCGAACTGGATGATCTCGGGGACGATTTTCCGGATCATGTCCACGGGCACGGCGAACCCGACCCCGCTCGACGTCCCGGACGGGCTGGCGATCATCGTGTTCATGCCGATGAGCTGGCCCGCCGAGTCGAGGAGCGGCCCGCCCGAGTTCCCCGGGTTGATCGAGGCGTCCGTCTGGATCATGTCACGGATGGTGACGCCGCCGGCCCCGGGCATGCTCCGGCCGAGGGCGCTGACGATGCCCTGGGTCACGGTATGGTCAAAGCCGAACGGGTTGCCGATGGCGATGACCTTCTGCCCGACCAGGAGGTCCCGGGAGCTCCCGATCTGGAGCGGCCGCAGGTCCGGCACGTTCTCCAGGAGCTGGAGCACGGCGATGTCCTTGGCCGACTCGCGGCCGATGAGCTTGGCCTCGACCTGCTTCTGGTTTGGCAGGTTGACCATGAACTTGACGCCGTCCTCGATGACGTGGAAGTTGGTCACGATGTGGCCCTTGTCATCCCAGACGAAGCCCGAGCCGCTGCCCCGGGCCACCGGCTCGTCCGACTGGAAGAAGAAGTCGGAGACGTACTGCATGTTCGTGACGAAGACGACAGAGGTCTTCGTCTTCCTGACGATGTCGATGGTGTTCTGCTCGTTCTCGGTCAGCCGCCGCGCCGCGGTCTGGACCGCCGCCTGCGGCGTGTCTTCGGCGGGGGCGGGCGCCTGGGTTTGGGAGGCGACCGCCACCGCGTCGGTCTTGGGCTGGGCCGGATTGCGGTCGGTCGGAGTGTCGGCGCAGGCGAGGAAGGCCGCGCCCACAACCAAGGCCACCGAAAGTGCGACAGTCTTCTTCATGGTTTCCATCCTTATCTTGGGGTGTTGCGGGAGAAAAACTCCCATATAATGGCGTTGGCGTCGATGTCCATGGTCGCCTGCCCGAGGAGGCTGACGACGGAAACCAGCCCGGAGATCCCCACAGGTCTTCCCTTTGGCACCCATTATATAGGAGAATCCCGAACTTGGGAAGCCCGGCAAGGGAGACGCCGTCTCGGCCCGGTTTTGCGGCCGGGCGGGAACGTGATATAGTTATTTTTTTGAGCCTTCCGGCTGAAGGATATCAGAGGGCGCCATGAAGATCGAACTCACCAAAGAACAGCTCGAAACGCTGGCCAAGCTCGTCTTCCTCGGCAACTGGCTGGGGAACAGCTGGCGGAACGAGGACGTCATCGAGGAGTTCGACGAGGTCGAGAGCCTCGTCCTCGAAGCGGCCGCCAAGAGCGGCCTCGAGAGCTACGCCGAGCTCGACGAGGAGGGCCGGACCGTCCCCTCCCACGAGCTCGAGGAGAAGATGACCGAGGCCGTCGATTTCTACAACGACAATACCTTCTGGGACCAGCTCATCTACCGCATGGCCGACCGCGACTACGTCCGCAAGCACGGCGACGACGCCCTGGCCGAGTTGGACACTGAAGAGGGCATGGAGAAAGAGCGGCCCCTGGTCGAGAAGTACGAGAAGGAATTCAACGAGCACGGCCTCGACCGGCTCGAGCTCCGCCGCGACAATTGACGCCGGCCGC
>DATKJS010000120.1:0-26227 GCA_035543515.1 Terriglobales bacterium
GATGTTGAGGCAGACGATGGTCAGGCCGCCGACGTAGAGGAACATGGCGCGGAGGTGCGCGCGCAGGGTTCCTTCCGCGCGATTCATCTGGCCAAGGATGAGGATGAGGCCGCCCACGTGTACGGCGAGAACGCCGAGCGCGAGGACCATGTGGGGCGGGCTGAGGATCTTGACGTCGAGGCCGTAGGCGTCGTGCCACCAGTTATCGAAGGGCGCCGAGGTGATCATGGCGATGCCGCCCCAGGCGGCGATGAAGGCGCCGAGCGGTCCGCGGAAGCCCCAGAGGGAAACGGAACAGTCGCGGAGGGCGGAGCGGCGATTGAAGGTGGTGGAGAGGATCAGGTAGCCGCAGGAGATGCCGGCCAGGACGCCGCAGATGTGGATGCAGATGTGGGCGGGAGTCCAGAAGGTATCGCGGCCGATGGAGCGGTGCCAGGAGATGTCCCAATGCACGCCGGCCATGGCGAAGGTGACGGCGGCAACGGAACACCAGACGTACCATGGCACAGCGCCGGGTTGCTCCGTTATGTCACCCAGATGACTGGAAGGTGTGGCTAAGGTTGACGCCATTCGCATCCCCTCCTTTGGTGCCTTGAGTATACCAGACGGTCGGTAGGGAGCCGGGTGTGATAGAGCGCGGATTTCCGCGTTGGGAAGAGAGTTTCCGCGCTTGGAAGGCGAACGCCCGAACGGAACCAGAGCCGCGCGCGTAAGCAAGCGTGGCTATGCTTTCGCCCGCGGCTTTAGCCACCGCTCCCTTACGGTCGCGGCTCTGTTTCGGCTACCAGTATCGGTGGCCGCTGGGAATCGCCGACGGGAAGACGTAGGCGTAGAGGAGCACGATGAGGCCGACGAGGGTGAGCAGGCCGAGGCTGTGCTTGAGGACAGCACGGAAGAGAGCGCCTTCCTGGCCCTCCTGGCCGGTGACGGCGCAGCCGATCACCAGCGACTGGGCGGCGATCATCTTGCCCATGACGCCGCCGGCGCTGTTGGCCGAGGCCATGAGCACCGGGCTCAGGCCGAGCTGGCCGGCCGAGATTCTCTGGAGGCTCCCGAAGAGGACGTTCGATGACGTGTCCGAGCCGGTCATGGCGACACCGAGCCAGCCGAGGAGCGTCCCGAAGAACGGGTAGAGGACTCCGGTCCGGGCAAAGGCCAGGCCGAGGGTCGCATCGAGCCCCGAATAGCGCGTGACGTAGCCAAGCGAGAGCATCGCGGCGACGGTGAAGAGCGAGAAGCGGACCCGCTTGAGCGTCTTGCCATACGTTCGGGCGAGCCGCCGCGGCGAGAAGCCCATCAACAGCCCCGACAGGACGGCCGCGGCGAAGATCCCCGTCCCGGTGAACGATAGCGCGTTGAAGGCGAAGGCCCCCGGCTCCGCCGTCTCCCGGCCCACGGCGGGCGGGACGCGGAGGACGAGCCGGTCCAGGCCCGGAACGGGCCAGCGGGCGGAGAAAACCCCGTCGAGAAGGGACTTGACCTGGGGGATCCCCCAGAGGAAGACAAAGACGCTGAGGACGAGCCAGGGCATCCAGGCCCGGGCGATCTCGCGCTTCCCGAAGGACCGCTGCGGTCCGGCGGTGCCGACCGCCTCAGCCGCTTCTTCGCCCGGGAAGCCGTAAGGGCTCCTCGGGCGCCACTTCAGCAGGAACAGGACGAGCGCGGCCATGGAGATGACGGCCGCGCCGACGCCCGCGAGCCAGGGGCCGTGATAGTTCGAGATGAGCCACTGGGGCACGGCGAAGGCCGCTCCGGCGACGAGGAGCGCAGGCCAGACCTCCCTCATCTTCCGAAAGCCGCAGAAGGCCCAGATGAGCCAGAAGGGGATGAGGACGGAGAAGAACGGCAGCTGCCGGCCGACCATGGCGCTGAGCTGCCGCACGTCGAGGCCCGTGACGCCGGCCAGGGCGATGATCGGAGTGCCGAGGGCGCCATAGGCCACGGGCGCGGTGTTGGCGATGAGGGACAGCCCAGAGGCCTGGAGCGGCGGGAAGCCGAGCCCGATGAGGATGGCCGCGGTCACCGCGACCGGCGTCCCGAACCCCGCCGCGCCCTCGAAAAAGGCGCCGAAGGAGAAGGCGATGAGGAGAAGCTGGAGGCGCCGGTCCCGGGTGATGCCGGTCAGGCTGTCCCGCATGACTTCGAAGTATCCCTTCTCGCACGTCAGGTCGTAGAGGAAGATGACGTTGAGGATGATCCAGCCGATAGGCAGGAGGCCGTAGGCGGCGCCCAGCCCGGCCGCGCGCAAGGCCATCCCCGGCGGCATGGAAAAGACCGAGACGGCGGCGAGCAGGGCCGTGCCCAGGCCGATGAGGGCCGCGACGTGGGCCTTGAGACGAAGGAGGGCCAGCCCGGCGAGCAGGACGAGGATCGGGAGGGCGGCCGCGGCCGTCGAGAGCGCGGCGGCGTGAAGGGGGTCGTAGACCTGGCGCCAGGGCATGGTCAGAGCGCCCCTTCCGTCTCCTTGTTCAACCGCTCGAAGAAGGCGACCATGAAGCGGTGCCGCTCGGCGGCGATGCGCCTGCCCTCGCGGGTGAAAATCCGGCCCTTGACCCGCCGCAGCTTGACCAGGAACTCGCGGTAGGCCGTGTCGTCGCGGGTGTAGGGTCTGGTCCGGCGGATGTCGATCGCCGGGTCGTGGAGGCGCGCCCCGACCTCGCCGGCGAAGAGGAAGGCCCGGCCGATGCCCACGGCCCCGATCGAGTCGAGCTTGTCGGCGTCGAACAAGACCTTGGCTTCGAGCGTCCTCGGCGCGGCCCGCTTCCGGAAGCGGTGGGTGCGGATGCAGCCGGCGACCTCTCGGACCAGCCCGGGGTCGAGGCCATGACGCGCGAGGATCCTCTCTGCGAGGGCCGCACCGGCCCGGGCGTGGCAGACCTGTCCGTTCGAAGCGTCCTCGGCGCCGCGGCCGACGTCATGGAGGAGCGCCGCGAGCTCGAGGACGCCGAGGTCGGCGCCCTCCTTTCTCCCGATCCTCAGGCAGAGCCGGCGGACGCGCTCGGTGTGGCCCCAGTCGTGGCTCCCCCGGGCGTCGCGGAAGAAACCCTCGGCCTCGGCCCGGACGGCGGCGAGGAGAGAGGGAGCGATGGAAGGCCGGCGCCGGGCCCGTGGGCCTGAGCCGCCGCGTCCACCGGTGGGGGTCATTCGTCGATCATGTGGACGGCCAGGCCGTCCTTGAGCTTGGGCTCGAACCAGGTCGACTTGGGCGGCATGACCAGGCCGCGGTCGGCCACGGCGAAGAGCTGGTCGATGGTCGTCGGGAAGAGGGAGAAGGCGACACGGAACTGGCCGCTGCGGACCCTGCGCTCGAGCTCGGCCGTGCCGCGGATGCCGCCGACGAAGTCGATGCGGCGGTCCGTCCGCGGGTCGGCGATGCCGAGGACCGGGGCGAGGAGGTTTGCCTGGAGGATGGAGACGTCGAGCGAGCCGATCGGGTCGTCGGGGACGAACGTCCCCGGCCGGGGCTCGAGGACGCGCCAGCGGCCGTCGAGGAAGACGCAGAACTCGTGCGGCTTCTCCGGCGTCGCCCGCTCTTCTGGCCGGACGAGGAAGCGCTCCTCGACCCCGGCCAGGAAGGCTCCGGAGCTGAGCCCGTTGAGGTCCCGCACGACCCGATTGTAGGGCAGGATCTTCATCTGGTTGTGGGGGAAGAGGACGGCCAGGAAGAAGCTGTATTCCTCCCGGCCGGTCGGGTGCGGATTCTTCCGGTCCCGCTCGACCTTGATCCGCGTCGCGGCGGCCGAGCGGTGGTGGCCGTCGGCGACGTAGAGGTTCTCTACGGAGGCGAAGGCCGAGCGGAGGGCGGCGACGGGCCCCGGGCCGTCGACGATGTAGAAGAGGCTGCGGACGCCGCCGTCCGTGATGAAATCGTACTCCGGCTCGCCGGCCATGGCCGCGGCGACGAGGGCGTCGATGGCCTCGCGCCGGCGGTAGGTGAGGAGCACGGGACCCGTCTGGGCCCCGAGCGTCTCGATGTGCCGCATGCGGTCGTTTTCCTTGTCGGGGCGGGTCAGCTCGTGCTTCTTGATGATGCCGTCGAGATAGTCCTGGCAGGACGCCGCGGCGACGAGGCCGACCTGGACATGGTCGCCCCAGACCTGCTTGTAAACGTAGAAGCACCTCCCGGCGTCGCGGATGAGGACGCCGTCGCGGAGGAAGCGCCCGAAATTCTCCTTGCCCTTGGCGTAGACGGCGTCGGAATAGAGGTCGGTGCCGGGAGGGAGGTCGATCTCGGGCTTGCCGACGTGGAGGAAGGAATAGGGATTGCCCGCGGCCATGTCCCGGGCTTCCTCCGAACTCAAGACGTCGTACGGGGGGGCGGCGACGAGGCGGGCGAGGTCGCGGCGGGGGCGCGCCGCGGGGAAGGGCTCGATGTGGACCATGGTTTCCTCCGGAAAGGGAATATCTATAGCAAAGCCCGGCCGCCGTCAAGCGGCCCGAGCCGCACCTGGCGGCGCACACGGACAGGACCTCTCCGAGCTCATTTTTGCCCATCAGCTATCCGCCCCGACGCTTGTGAAAGCAGGCGGAGGCGGCTACAATGGGCCCATGTCCACGCGATTTTGTTACGACGGACGCGATGTTCGGTTTCAGGCTTCCGGCGGGCTCACCTTGGCCGGCGTCGCCCTCACCATGGCCTTTCTCGTCACGGGCTGCGAGACGCGGCAGGAGTGGCTGACGAAGAGCCGCATCCACAAAGTCGAGCGGGGCCTGCTGCGCGCCATTTATCTCAAGGGCCAGCAGCCGGAGAAGCTGAACCTCGAAACCCGCATGCAGTTCTACCGCGTGCCCGGCGCCGCCGTCGCGGTCATGGACCGGAACCGCGTCGAGTGGGTCCGCGGGTACGGGGTCCGGGACGTCCACCTCCGCGAGCCGGTGACCCAGGACACGATCTTCCAGGCCGGAGCGCTGAGCCAGGCCGTCGCCGCCGCGGCGGCCCTGGAATTGGTCGGCCGCGGCCGGCTCGACCTCGAAGCCGACCTCGGCCCCCGCCTCCGGGAGCTCCGCGTCACCCTCCCGGGCGGCGCGCCGGCCGGGCCGCTCACGCTCCGCGGCATCTTGACCCACGCCGACGGGCTGGCCCCGGTCTCCTTGCCCGGCTTCGCCGCGGGACGGAAGGTCCCGGCCCTGGCCGAGCTCCTCCAGAGCTGCGGCCCCTTCACGGCCGCGGCCGATCCCGCTTCCGGCGAGGCGGGCTTCGCCGCCCTCCAGCTCGTCCTCGAGTCCGTGGCCGGCACGCCGTTCCCGTCGCTCGCGCGCACGGCCGTCCTCGACCCCCTGGGGATGAAGGACAGCACGTTCGAGGCCCCGCTGCCCGGATCGCGGGCCCTGGACGCCGCCTCGGGACACGGGCGCGACGGCAAGCCCGTCGAGGGGAAATGGCTGACGTACCCCGCGGCGGCCGCGTCCGGCCTCTGGACGACGCCCTCCGACTTCGCCCTGTTCGCCGCCGACGTCCTCGACACGGCCATGGGCAGGGGCGGCAAGGTCCTGTCACCCGCGCTGGCCCGGTCCATGCTGACGCCGGTCGCGGCGAACCGGGGCTTCGGCTTCGCCGTCGACGGCGTTGGGCAGGACGTCCGCTTCCATCTCGAGGGCCGGACGTCCGGGTTCACGGCGACATTCGTCGCCTATCCCTATAAGGGCCAGGGCGTCGCCATCCTGACGAACAGCGACAACGGCTCCCTCCTCACCGAGGAGGTCCTCAGGGCCGTCTCGGCGGCCTACGAGTGGCCTGACTGGAAGCCTCAGGAACGGCCCCTCTTCCGGCTCGACCCATCGATCTACCAGCAGTACGTCGGCCGCTACCTCGTGACGCCGGATTACGCCCTCGACGTCACGTACGAGGATTATTACCTGATCATCCGGCCGACCGGCCAGGCCCCGACCCGCTTCTACGTGGAGAGCCAGACCTTCTTCTTCTCCATTGATCCCTACGTCCGGATCCAGTTCGTGAGCGACGACAGGGGACGGGTGACCGGCCTCGTCCTCTGGCAGCAGGATTTCAAGCAGGAAGCGAAGAAGGTCGGCTGAGGCCGGCCGCGGCTCAGCCGCGGACGCAGTTCTTGCCGGCGGCCTTGGCCTGGTACATGGCCTCGTCGGCCCGCTGGACCAACCGCTCGACCGTTTCCTTCCCCTGGCCGGAGAGGGCGACGACGCCCAGGCTGATGGTCAGGGAGAGCTGGCCGGCGGCCGTCACCACGACCATCTCCGTCGAGATTTTCTGGCGGAGGCGCTCGGCCGTGGTCAGGGCTTGGTCGAGCGTCGTCTCGGGCATGAGGACGAGGAACTCGTCCCCTCCGTACCGGCAGACGGTGTCCGTCGTCCGCGTCGTCTTCTTGACCGTCGCCGCCAGGACGCGCAGGACCTGGTCGCCGACGAGGTGGCCGTGGGTGTCGTTGACCCTCTTGAAATCGTCGATGTCGAACATGACGAGACAGAGAGGCCGCGCGTAGCGGTCCGCCCGCTCGACCTCCTTTCCGGCCAGCTCGAAGAATCCGCGACGGTTGGAAAGGCCAGTCAGGTTGTCGGTCACGGCCAGGGCGCTCATCTGGTCAAAGAGCCGGGCGTTCTGCAGGGCGATAGCCGCCTGGTTGGCGAACGACTCGGCGACGGGGATGTCCTCGGCCGAGAAGTGGCCGGGCCGGCGGCCGTAGAGCGCTAGGAGGCCCGTGACGTTTCCCTGGAAGACGATGGGCACGCCGAGATAGGAGCGGACATCGAGGTCCGCCGGCAGGGGGACGAGGAGGTCCTCCCGGCGGATGCTCTCCATGATGAGGGGGCGCTGGTGCTGGACGACGAGGTTGCAGAGACGGCAACCGGCGACGGGGAAGGTCTGCCCGAGGATGCCGCTCTCGCCGCTGAACCCCCGGAGCGCGGCCAGCCGGAGCTCCCCGGCGTCGGAGACGAGAAAGGCGCCCGCGTCGAAGGCGATGACCCTTTGCATGAGGAGCAGGATCAGCCGCGACATCTCCCGCAGGTCGAACGTCGAGCTCAGGGCCAGGCCCGCCTCGCGCAGGGTCTCGGCCACGCGACGGGCCCGGACGGCCGCGGTCTCGGCCTGCTTGAGCCTGGTGATGTCGGTCAGGACGGCGACCCATGCGGACGCGCCGCGGGAACCCCCGGCGAGCGGCGAGAGACGGACGTTGTAGAACTTGGCGCCCTCCCCGCCCTCCCAGGTGAGCTCCTTGCGCCCGGCCGACGGATGGGCGAGGGTGTCGGCGAGCTCCGGCCACGGGGCGAAGAGGACCCCGGCGGGCGAGCCGACGACCCGGCCCGGCCGGCCCGCGCCGTCCGGCACGGCCATCTCGGACAGCAGGGCCCGGGCCGAGGGGTTCATGGCCGCGACCCGGCCGAGCTCGTCCAGGACGATGAGGGATTCGCCCATGCTCTCGATGACCTTCTCCCGGGCCACGGGAATGAGGTCGGCCAGCTGCAACCGGTACATGCCCCAGAGGAGGAAGAGCCCGGCTATGGCGAAGCCGAGCGGCGTCAAATCGTGCCCGGCCGGCGCCGTCAGGCCCGCCAGGTAGGCGAGGTTCCCGAGCCAGGGCCATGGGAGAGCCAGGAGGAGGGCCAGGGCCTGCCGTCGCTGCAGCCCCCCCGCGCGGAAGTAGGCCTTCAGGACGAGGATGCCGGCGATGCTCATGAGGGCATAGGAATATGCGACATGGACCCAGAAGAACGGGCCGTGATCGTAGATGAGCAGGCGCGCCCCGGCGGCCTTGGCCAGGGAGAATCCGGTCCAGATCAGGTGGTGCCACTCGTTCGTCAGGGCCAGGGCTAAGGTCGTCACCGGGATCGCCCAGAGGAGCGCCCGGCGGACGTGGGTCAGCCAGTCGGTCGAGCGGGAGTAGCCCAGGGCGAAGAAGAGGAGGAGGAGCGGGCTCGAGGCGATCCCCAGGTACTCGACCTTCGACAGGAGGATCTTTACGGGGACGTCGGCCGCCGCCGCCTCGAGGGCCGCCGCCACGCACCAGCCGAAGACCGCGGTCATGAGGACGGCCAGGTCCCGGCCCCCGGCCGCGACCGGGCGCTTCCAGGCGGCGACGGTCACGGCGCCGGCGACGACCGCCCCGCAGATCAGGATGACGATGTAGAGGTCCAGCTGCCAGGCCATTTATCGGGCGCTTTCCATCCGGCGTGCCGGCGGCCTTTGGGGCCTCAGGCCGGGCCTTCCGGCGCCGGGCCCTGGCCCTGTTCCTGGGCGAGCGAGTTGCCGACCGCGAGGAAGTGCTCGACGACCTCCGGGTCGAACTGGGCCCCCGAGCAACGGATGATCTCCTTGACCGCGTAGCGGTGGGAGGCCGCCTTGCGGTACGGCCGCTCCGAGGTGATCGAGTCGTAGGCGTCGGCCACGGCCATGATCCGGGCTCCGAGCGGGATCTCCCGGCCCTTCAGCCCGTCGGGGTAGCCCGTGCCGTCGTAGTGCTCGTGGTGGGCCCGGACGACCTTGGCGATGTCTTTGAGCTCGATGACCGGCCGGAGGATGCTCTCGCCGCGCGACGGGTGCTCCTTGATCAGGGCGAACTCGTTTTCCGTCAGCCGGCCCGGCTTGTTGAGGATGGCCTCCGGGACGGCGATCTTGCCGACGTCATGGAGGAGGGCGGCCAGCTCGAGGTTGGACCTCTCCTTTTCGCTGAAGCCCATGCTCTCGGCGATCTTGAGCGTGAAGTCGGTGACGCGCGTCGAGTGGTGCCGCGTGTATTCGTCCTTCGCGTCGATGGCCGAGACCAGGGACTTGACCGTGGACAGAAAGAGGGAGTTCTGCTGGTCGACGAGGTCGGAGGTCCGCATCTTGAGGTTCCGATTGACCAGGGCCAGCTCCGACTCGACCTCGCGGATGCGGAGAAGGGCCCGAATGCGGGCCTTGAGCTCGACGGAATCGAAGGGCTTGGCGATGTAGTCGTCCGCCCCGGCCTGCATCCCCTCGGCCAGCATCTCCGAGCCGGAGCGCGCCGTGACCAGAATGATGGGCGTGTGCTTGAGGGTCTCGTCGGCCTTGACCGCACGGCAGAAGGCGTGTCCGTCCATGCCCGGCATCATGACGTCGCAGAGGACGAGGTCCGGGCTCTTCTCCCCCATCAGGGCGAGCCCCTTCTCCGCCGACGTCGCGACCTCGACGTCGAACTCGTCGCCGAGGAGCATCTTCATGAGCTTGAGGACCTCCGCGTTGTCGTCGATGGCCAGGATGAGAGCGTCGTGGGTCTTGGGGCCGGCCGCCTCCGAGACCTCGAGATCGACCTGCTCGAGGTCGACGAGCTGGAGCCGGTGGGCGTCCGTGACGATGTCCTGGACGCGCGGCTCGCCCGTGTCCGTCGTCCGCCGCCTGAGGCCGACGGGGTGCTCCTCGTGCCGGCGGTCGAGGAGGTCCTCCGGGAAATGCGCGTCGCCCTTCAGCATGTCGACGATGAAGCGGGAGCCCCTGCCGAGCTCGCTCTCGGCCCGGATCGTCCCCTGGTGGACGGCGACGATCTCCCGGGCGAGCGAGAGGCCGATGCCCGTCCCCTCATGGGGCCGCGACATCGACCCGTCGACCTGGGAGAAACGGTTGAAGATCGTCTCGAGCATGTTCGCCGGGATGCCGACGCCCGTGTCCTCCACGGTCAGGGTGACCGTGCTGTCCCGGTCCTCGATGTAGACGGTGATCCGGCCGCCCTTGGGCGTGAACTTGAGGCCGTTGGAGAGGAGGTTGAGGACGACCTTCTCGAACTGGTCCGGGTCGACGACGAGCTCGACGTCGTGGGGGGGGTGCTGGAAGTACAGCTTGATCTGCTTCTGGTCGGCCAGGGGCTTGACCGTGCTCAGGAGGGAACCCGTGAACTCGATGAGGTTGACGGGCTTGATCTTGAGCCGCATCTTGCCCTCCTCGAGCTTGGTCAGGTCGAGGAGGTTGTTGATGAGCTTGAGGAGCCGGTAGCCGTTGCGCTGCATCGTCTCGAGGGTGTCCCGGAGCTCGGCGGAGGGCTTGCCCATCCGGTTCTCCAGGATGGCCTTGAGCGGCGCCAGCATGAGCGTCAGCGGCGTCCGGAGCTCGTGGTTGACGTTGGCGAAGAACTGCATCTTGAGCTCGTCGAGGGACTTGAGCTTGACGTTGGATTCCTGGAGCTGGGCCGTCGTCCTCTCGAGCTCGAGGCGGCTCCGGAGCTCGCGGCGGCGGATGCTGTCCATGAGATAGGAACCGAAGGCGCCGACGACGATGATCGAGGTCAGGAAGACGAGGTTGTTCATGACCAGCCGCCAGAGCTGGACCGGGACGCCGTCGACGACGATGGGCCTCTGGCCCCGGAGAACCTGGGCCAAGCTCGGCAAGACGTACATCAGCCAGACCGAAGCGTAGATGATGAGCGTCTCGCGGAAGGCCAGGGGGATGAGGACCATCATGCCCATGACGATGATGTTCAGGCCCTGGTAGTAGCTGGCCTTGAACCCGCCGAGGATCTGGATCATGACGGCGATGCCCGCCGCGTCGACCAGGGCCAGGATGATGGCCAGGTTCATCGTCCCCTGTGTCGAGCGCGTTCGGTTGATGAGGCCGATGAGGACGAGAACGACCGCGACGACGCCCAGTCGAAGGCAGAGGAACGTCAGGAACAGCTCCGGCGTGTAGATCGCGTCGAGGCCGATGAACATGATGTAGAGGACGACGCTGAGGAAGGCCGCCAGGCGCGTCCGGCCCCTGAGGTCGTACTCCTTGTTCAGACGATCTTCGAAGAGCATGTCTCGGCTAGGCATGGCTGTCCCTCGCTCTGGCGACGACGACGTATCCCTGCGGGGGATCGCCGTACGACGGGATGACCCGCTCGATTTCCCAGCCCGCCCCCTCGAGCAGACTGGCGAGCTTGTCCGGGTCGAAGAAGTCGAACGTCCCCGCCTCCTCCAGGTCGACCAACGCCTGGGCGTCGTTGAGGAAGGCGCGGAGCGATTCGAGGAGGAGGCCCTTGGGCCACCGCGGCGGCAGGGCCTCCTCGGGCATGGCCTCGATCTTCTCCAGGAGCCGGGTGAAGGGGCCCGAGGCGTCCGTGTCCGGCCGCATGCTCGACAGGACCAGGAGGCCGCCCGGCCGGACGACGCGCCGGACCTCGGCCAGGGTCTCGCCCGGATTGAAGATGTAGGAGAGGACGAGGCTCATGAGGACCCTGTCGCACCATCCCGCCCGGAGGGGGAGGTGGAGGTTCCCTTCGAGAAAGCCCGGGAGCGAGAGCCGGCGGAAGGCCGGCTTCTTCGCCGTCAGGCGCCGGACGTAGCGGGCGGCGAGGTTGAAATCGACGATCGTCCGGTACTCGTGGAGGTCGAACTGCCGCTTGAGCCACTCGTCGTAGGTCGGCGTGATGGGCTCGCCGCGGAGGATCCGGTGCAGCCGCGGCGTGTAAGCCTCCTGGATCCTGATGGCGCTCTCCAGGCTCAGGTTCTCGATCTTGTCGGCCATCTCCTCGAACGTCCCGACCTCGCCGCTGAGGAAGCGCTGGATGGGGAGGAAGCGGCTCAGCTCGAGGTCCAGGACGAGGAGGTCGAGGCGGCCGCGCTCCTTGAGGGCGTCGTGGCGGGAGACGAGCTTGTCCCAGGCCTGGCGCATGGCGTCGGGGATGAGGTCGGCGATGATGATCTGCGCCGGCAGCGCCCGCCCGCTCTCGAGGAGGTGCTCGACGAAGTTGCCCGTCCCGCCGCCGAGGTCGAGGAGCCGGTCCGTCGGCCGCAGCTCCAGGGCCAGGAGCTGGTCCTGCATGAGCTGCTGGTAGTCGTCCGACATGGCCATGATGTCGAACCCCAGGAGGTTCTCCTCGCCGACAAGGTAGCGGCGCCAGTAGCTCTTGCGGTTCTTGAGGTTCCGCGCCGGCAGCCGGTCCTTCTCCGCGCGGCGCATGATCTCCAGGACCTTGCGGTCCGGCAGGACGGGGGTGACCATCGCCTGGTGGAGGAAGCGGTGGAGGAGGGAGGTGATCGTGCCGAACATCCGCAGGGCCTCGCGGGAGGTCCGGGCGCTGTGGCCGATGGGCACGGAGATGACCTCGCGGGGCGCGTCGGCCTTGACGCTCATGACGTCGCGGATGAACTCGGCCCGGACCCAGCTGTCGTACTGCCCGTAGATCCAGGTGATGGGGATGTCGATGTGGCGCATGTCCTCGCGGGCCTGCTCGAGCGTCGCCACCGAGTTCTTGACGCCGTCGCCGACGTAGGGGTCGACGTTGACGAGGTTGCCCAGGACCGGCATGACCCCGAGCTTGATGCCGAGCTGGTAGTGCTCGAGGAAGTCGAGCCCGCAGTTGACCCGGACCATGAGGTCGCGGAACTCCGGCGTGCCCATGCAGGCGATCCAGTAATGGATGCGGCGGCGGTTCGCCTCGTCCCGCAGGACGACCCGGGCGTCGAGGGCGGAGAACGAGAAGGTCAGCAGGATGACCGAGCTTGGGCGGAGCTTCGGGTTGAGGTCGAGCCAGTCCAGGATGGCGACGATGTCGGCCGCCCCCTGGGTGAAGTTCGTGTTGAGCATCTCGTAGGGCGGCTCCGAGGACTCGGGGTCGTTGTGACTCTCGCCCTTCTTCCGGATGCCGTCGAAGCGGATGACGGCCAGGGGCTTGCCCAGCCGCCGGAAGTTCTCTGTCATGGTCAGGGCCAGGCCGAAGAGCGTCTCCTTGGTCTTGCCGAAGGCCGGCGGGACGATGACGACGGGCACGGGCCCGCCGTCGAGCGGGAGCGCCAAATTGAGGAGGCCGACGATCTCCTCGCCCTGGCGGGTCTCGACGCGGATGACTTCGGGCGCGTGGACCGCGGGCGGGCCCGCCTCGGCCGGGGGGTTCCCGGCGGCCTCGTCGGCCCGGGGCGCGAGGTCGAGCTCGGGCGCCTGGACCGACTGGACGCTCATCCGGCCGATGCCGAACTGGAGGCCGTATTTTACGGCATGGAGGGCTCCCTCGCCGGCCCGCGACACGTAGCGGACCTCGCCGCTCTCGCTCCACAGGGGCCGGCCGCCGTCCAGGATGGAGACCGTATCGAGCGGCGTGCCTTTCAAAAGAGCCTGGGCGTGGGAATCGGCGACGAAGCTGACTCCGCCGGGGCTGATGTCCGTGACGCGGCCGCCGATGACCCCGACGAAGGGTTCGGGCAGGGGGATCTCGACCCTGAGGTCGCCGAGAGGGCTGATCCGCTTCTCCGTCCGCTTCTCCGAGTAGAACATGACCCGCGGGTAGAGGCAGACGAGCTCCCCCCCGTCGGGCGCGATCCGGGATATCATGGTCTCGAAGTTGTACGTGGCATAGCCGATCTGGAACGAGACGAAGACGAGGTCGGAGGTCTTGTAGCGGACGTTCAGGTCCTCGCCGGCCAGGACGCAGGTCGCCGGCGGCCGGACGCCGGCGAGCTTGAGGATCTCCGGGGCCTGCCGCTCGGAGTGGACGACGGCGACCTCCGTCTGCTCGCGCATGGCCTCGCGGATGAGGGATTCGATCTTGAAGGCGTCGGAGAACAGGACCATGTCTTCGGTCCTGAGGAACGGGTAGCGAGTCTTGAGCCCGGAGAGGTCCCGGACCGTGACATAGTCGGAGAGGAACTGGAGCAGGGAATGCCGGCTCTCCTCGTCGAGGGCCTGGAACTCGACGCCGACGCCGCCCTCCTCGAGGTCCTGCCGGACGACCCGGCCGGTGACCGCGTAGCGGCGGCCGTCGGGAAGGGCGATGGTCAGGGGCAGGGAGGTCCCCTCGGGGAGGAAGGAGAGGGTCCTCAGGAACATGCCGCTCTCGCTGAGGTTGACGACCCGGGCCTCCCCCCCGCCGCCGGTCTCGATGCGCACGTCGGAGGCGCCGTTGAGGCCGACCCGCATCGAGGCCCGCTTCTCCTCGGACCTCTGGGCGATGAGGAAGCCGACCTTCCGCTTGACCTCCGCCGGGTCGTCGGGCTTGGGGCAGACGGCGTCGATGCGGCCGAGGCTGTGGAGCTCGGCCACGGTCCCGTTCGCGGCCGGGTCCGTGAGGAGGACCTTGATGATGGCTTCGGACTTGCCGACGATCTCGTGGAGGAAGCGCAGGAGCTCGGACCCCTTCATCCTCGGCAGGTCCTCGTTGACGACCAGGGCCTTGACCCCGTCGAGGGCCTTGATGAGCTTGATGGCCTCGACGCCGCTCGCGGCCGTGTGGACGTCGTAGGCATCGCCCAGGAGGCGCTGGAGCTTCTCGAGGTAGGCCAGGTCGCCGTCGACGAGGACGACGATAGGCCTGGCCGTCTGCGCCTGCGTGCCGGGTCCGGTCTGTTCCATGGTCTCCTATCGTCCGAGGCAGTCTCCGACGCCTTCGCAGTTTAGTCGGGCCCGGGCCGTCCGGGTTGGAATCCCCGTCCGGGCCGGACGCGGCATGGACCGCACGCGGCCTGGGGACTGCGGAGGTTGCGTGGAAAGGGGAGGGCTCCAATATTTGTGCGTATCCATATGTATCCACACAAAATGTAGTGGAATCCCCGCCCGGCTGTCAAGGGATAGTTCGGGCAGGCCGGCCTGGCGGCGGAAGCTCGCGCCGTCGAACGCCAGCCCGTCGGCGATCCCCGACCGCCGGCGGCTCCAGGTGTGGCCGCCGTCGCGGACCCGGAACTCATGGGGGATCTCGCGGTCGGAGAGGAGGAGGCGGAAGGCGCAATCCCCCCCGATCAGGAAGTCCTTGTCGCCGCAGTCGAAAGAGGGGCGGACCTTTTTCAGCGGCTCCTAAGGCACGGTCCCGGCGAGCTCGAGGGGGCTGGATCGGCGGAAATGCGGCGTCAGGCGGCCCTTCCCCGGTAGGCCGGGGCGGTCACGCCGGTTTCCTCTTCTTGTAGGTGAGGGAGATCCCGCCGCTCGAGGCCGTGTCGACCACGGTCTCGAGGTCGGGCCGGCTGCGGGCGTATTCGAGGAAGTCCCTGATGCCCTGCATGAACCCCAAGCTGACGACGTTGTGAACGGCGAAGCAGCCGCCGGGCTCGAGCTTCGGCAGGAGGGCCTTGAAGTAGTTCAGGGTCCAGTTCTTGTCGGCGTCAATGAAGACGAAATCGAAGGGGCCGGCGAGCTCCTGGACGAGTTCGTGGGCGTCGGCCAGCCGGGCGTCGATCCGCCCGTCGAGCCCCGAGGCCTTGAAGTTCTGCACGGCCCGGAGGTGGCGGAACTCGTCGATCTCGACGGTCACGAGCGACCCGCCGGTCTTGCTCAGAGCCCAGGCCTCCCAGATGCCCGAGCGCCCGGTCGAGGTGCCGATCTCCAGGGCCCGGGTATAGCGGTGCTTGAGAATAAGGTCGTAGAGGAAGCGGCCGTCGGCCTCGGTCACGTTCTCCTCGCGCCACTGGTCCTTCTGGGAGTCGAGGAAGCTCCGCACCCTGGCATCGAGGGCCGCCGAGTCGGCGGCCTGCTGCGCCTGGCGGGGAGGGGCGGCGGGCGCGGCGGGGCGGAGGGCGACGGCGAGGAGGAGGATCGGAAGGGCGGCCGTCGTCCTGGCTCTCATGCGCGCATGCCTCAGCCGGGGGACGAGGGCTCCGGGCCGGCCGTCATCCCCCATGTCCTTCCAAATATACGGGACTGCTCCGGGGAAGTCAAACCAGGGGAGGGTGGGGCGGCCGGGCACCCCGGCCGGCGAGCAACAAGGAGGAAGCGCCCATGGGCGGGGGACTCCGTTTCTTGGCTGGGTTCTCCGGCGGGTGAGGGAAAGAGGGACCGTCCCCCTGCGGGGACAGTCCCTCTTTGTTCTTATTTCTTGGCGATGGCGTCCTTGATGTCCTTGACGAGCTTTTTATACTTCTCGGTCGAGAATTCCGGGTGTTTCGCGGCCCAGCTCTCGACGAACTCGACCGCCTTCTCCGCGGGCGGCAGGGCTTCCTGGTACCGCTTGAGCTTGAAGAGGATGCTGGCCAGCGTGAAATTGTTGTAGTAATCCGACCGCAGCTCGACGGATTTCCTGGCGGCTTCGAGGGCGCTCTCGAGATTCATCCCCGCTTGTTTATCGCCCTGCTTGCTCCAGAAGGAAGCGTAGCTCGCGAGGACGGACTGGTCGGTGCCGTTCTTCTTGATGAACTCCGGCCCGTAGACGGCCAGCGCCCGGTCGGGCTTCTTCAGCTTCATGTAGATCCCGGCCGCCGTCTGGAAAGTGTACCACTGCTCGGGCGGTGCCACCTTGACGGCCAGGTCGGCCGCCGCCTCGACGCTCTCGAGGTTCCTTCCCTGCTCCAGCCAGAAGTTCGCATAGCCGGTCAGGGCGAAGACCGAGTTCGAGACGTAGCTGTCGAGGAAGTCCTTGCCGTATTCCTCGTCGGCCTTGGCCGCGTCGCCCTTGAGGAGGTAGAGCTGGGCCAGGTTTTGGGCGTACTCCGGGTTGGGGGGGTAGCCCTGGATCTCCTTCACCTTCTCGGCCAGCTCGATGCCCTTGTCGATGGGCCCCTTGTCCTTGACGATCTTGTCGACATAGGAGTTGAGAACGGAGGCGTCGGCCGGGTACTTGGCGACATAGGTCTCGTAGAACGTCGTCGCCTCGGCCTTGGTCGCCTCGTCCCCCGAGGCGTAGTACTGATAATAACTCCCGAGCATGGCGTAGGCCTGCTTGATGAGAGGGCTCTGGGGATACTTGGCCATGAAGGCCTTGAGCGGCGCCGCGTCGGGCTTCCGGTCGAAGACGCTCGCCTGGGCCAGGTCGAATTCGGCGGCCTGGGTGTAGCTGACAGTCGCCTTGAGGTACTCGAAGGTGTAGTTCCCGGCCTCGCCCTCGGGGTCGAGCGCGATGACCTTCTTGTAGAGCTCCTTGCTCTTGGCCATCATCTCGGGCGAGTAGCGCGAAGCGCATTTCTGGGCGAGCTTGAAGAGGACTTCGACGTTCGCCGGCTCCTTGGCGGCGCGCGCGGTCAGGACCTTGTAAATGTCCTCGCCCGCCAGGACCTTCTTGAGCTTCTCCTGGAACTTGTCGGCGGGCGGGCCGTAGCCGACGATCCAGTCGACCTCGTTCCCGTCCTTGTCGACGAACAATTCGGTCGGGGTGCCCTGGATTTTGAACCTCTCGTAGATCGCGTCCCCGATCTTGTCGCCACGGCTGGCACGGTAGACGATGAAGTTAGAGTTGAGGAAATCGGCGTACTTGGGATTGTTGTAGAACTGCTGGACCAGCAGTTTACAGCCCCCTCAGCCACTCGAGTAGAAGTCGATGAGGATGAGCTTGTTCGTCTTTTTCGCCTGGGCCAGCGCCTCGTCAAAGGGGCCGCTCAGGACCCGGGCCGCCTGGGCCGAGGCGAGCGAGGCGAGGAGGAGCAGGCCGGCGATCGGACTGAGCTTCTTCATGCGGGCCTCCTTGTCCTTCCGGATCGGCTCTTGCGTCATCATACAAGAAAAGGAATGCCGCTGCAACCCAAAAACGACCCCGGGCGAAATCAAGAGCGCGGGGGAGGGTTCCCCGAAGCCCTTCGGAAGGGAACAGACGGGACTGGCGGCCGGGGGGACCTGAGGGAAAGGGCGACCTTGGCCGCCCCTCCTGCGCATGCGAGTCTCGAGCGGCGCCCGGCCGCGCTCAGTATCCGTCCTCGTCCGTCCGGACCTTGCCCTTGAAGACGCGGTACGCGTGGACGGTGGACCAGATGACGAACGGCATGCCGACGAGGGCGATCATGAGCATGACCTTGAGGGTCAGGGCGCTCGACGAGGCGCTGGTGACGGTCAGGCTCAGCGACGGCTCCGTGGCCCGGACGAGGTTCGGATAATGGACGGCGCCGACCGTCCCCCACAAGCCGAGAAAGGCAGCGCAGGAGAAGATGAACGCCCGGTCATCCCTGCCCGCCGCCAGAGCGCGGAGGAGGAGCCCCAGTGACAACGGGACGAGGGCGGCGAAGGCCCAGGAAGGGAGCCTGTCCAGCGCTGACGGGAGATAGACGCAGACGGCCGCGAAGGCGAGGAGATGGAGGATCCCCGTCGCCGCCGCCATGGCCCGCGCCGTCCTCCTCGCCCTGGCTTGAAGCGCGCCCTCGGTCTTGAGCGCGGCCCACGTCGCGCCGTGAAGGAGGAACGCCGCGAGGCCGAGAAGCCCGAAGACGAGCGGCAGCGGCCGGAGCAGGGTGAAGAAGCTCCCCGCGTATTCCATCCGTGCGTCGAGGGGCACGCCGCCGACGACGTTGCCCAGGGCGACGCCGAAGAGGAGGGCCGGCAGGAAGCTCGCGCCGACAAAGACCGCCTCCCAGAGCTTCTTCCGCCGCGCGTCATGGGCCCGGAACTCGAGCGAGACGGCCCGCAGGATGAGGGAGAAGAGGACGGGCATCAGGGCCAGGTAGAAGCCGCTGAAGACCGTGGCGTAGGCCTGAGGGAAGGCCGCAAACAGGGCCCCGCCGCCCGTCAGGAGCCAGACCTCGTTGCCGTCCCAAACCGGGCCGATCGACCGGACCAGGGCCGTCCTCTCGCCGCCGTCCTTGGCCAGAAACGGCAGGAGGACGCCGACGCCAAGGTCGAAGCCGTCGAGCAGCGAGTACCCGGCGAGGAGGATGCCAATGAGGAGGAACCAGATGCTGCGGAGAAAGTCCCAGGCGCCCATCAGTATCCTCCCGAAGGGGCTGCCCCACGCGGGGGGGACTGTCCCTCTTCAGGTCCCCCCCGCACGAGCCGGAGGATGATCGAGAGGCCGGCCGCCGCGATGAGAGCATAGACCGTCACGAACAGGATGAGCGAGAACAGGATCTGGCCCGCGGGCACCACCACCGAGACGGCGTCCGCCGTCCGGAGGACCCGGAAGACCGCCCAGGGCTGACGGCCGACCTCGGCCGCGAACCAGCCGAACTCGTTGGCGAGGTAGGGGAGGGGCACGGCCAGGATGAGGAGCCGGAGATACCAACGCGGGACGGCCTTCCTCCGGCGGACGAGGAAGACCGCGCCCGGGACGGCCATCAGGATGAACAGCAGGCCGAGGAGGATCATCAGGTGGTATCCGGCGAAGGGCAGGAGGACGGGCGGCCGCTCGTCCTTCGGGAAGTCGGAAAGCCCCCGGACCTCGGTCCGGGTGTCGAAGCCGACGAGGAAGCTCAAGAACCCCGGGATGCGGACGGCGAGCCGCGTCGTTTCGTTCTTCTCGTCGGGGATGCCGAAGACGGTGAAGGGCGCGCCCCTCTGTGTCCGCCACAGGGCCTCGTAGGCGGCCATCTTCTCCGGCTGGCTCCGGGCGACCTGGACCGAATGGGCGTGGCCCGAGCCGAGCTGGAGGAGCGCGGCGGCGATGAACACGGGGAGCGAGGTCCGGAGGAGGAGCCCGGCCCCCCCGCGCGGCCTTCCCTTGAGGAGGAGCCAGGCGGCGACGGCCGCCACGGCGAGGCCTCCGGTGATCCAGCCGCCGAGCACGGTGTGGACGAAACGGACGGCCGTCGACGGGTTGAGGGCGGCCCGGCCGAAGTCGGTGAGCAGGGCCCGCCCGGCCTCCATCCGGAAGCCGGCCGGCGTCTGCATCCACGAGTTGGCGATGATGATCCAGACCCCGGAGAGGTGGGAGGCGAAGAAGACGAGGAAGGCCGAGAGCCAGTACATCCGCGGCGAGACGCGGCGCCGGCCGAAGACGAGGACGCCCAGGAAGACGGATTCGATGAAGAAGGCGAAGATGCCCTCGGCCGCGAGCGGCGCGCCGAAGACGTCGCCGACCGTGCGGGCGTAGGCCGACCAGTTGTTGCCGAAGGCGAACTCGAGGGCGATCCCGGTCGCGACGCCCATGACGAAGACGACGCCCAGGATGCGGACGAGGAAGCTCGAGACATCCCTCGCCAGTTCGTCCTTGCTGCGGAGATAGCGCGATTCGAGGAGGAGGATGACGAGCGTCAGTCCGAAGGTCGTCGGCGGGAAGAGGAAGTGGAAGCCGGCCGTGAGGCCGAATTGCACCCGGGCCAGAATGACCGGGTCCATGAGCCCCTCCTTCGCGCCGGCCCCGATCCTCCTGCCGGCGGGGGAGAATATAAACGAGACCCCGGCGTTAATCAAGGGGGAGGGTCCCAGAGCCTCCGGAAAGGGGAAGCCCATCGCGGTCGTCGAATGGGGGCAGTCCCCTCCGGGGGCCGGTTTCCGGCGCGTCGGCTCCGCGCCGCTTCCCCCCGTTGTCCGCGCGTGCCCGCTGTGCTACTATAGGGGACCTACCGAGGTCGCGATCCCCATGCCTGACCGCCCGCCTCTCGCCGACGACCCGTCCCGCAAGGAGAAGACGGCCGCCGCGGCGAACTCCGTCCTCGCCGCCCTGGCCCTGACCGCCTTGAAGCTCATCGTCGGCCTCGCCTCCGGCTCCCTCGGCATCCTGGCCGAGGCCGCCCACTCGGGCCTGGACCTCGTCGCCGCCGTCATCACCCTCTTCGCCGTCCGCGTCTCCGACAGGCCGGCCGACCGGGACCATCCCTATGGCCACGGCAAGATCGAGAACTTTTCGGCCCTCGTCGAAACGCTCCTTCTCCTTGTCACCTGCGGCTGGATCATCTACGAGGCCGTCCAACGCCTCTTTTTCCGCGCCGTCCATGTCACGCCGAGCTTCTGGGCCTTCCTGGTCGTCGTCGTCTCCATCGGCGTCGACGTCACCCGCTCCCGCATGCTGAACCGCGCCGCCCGCAAGTACAACAGCCAAGCGCTCGAGGCCGACGCCCTCCACTTCTCGACGGACGTCTGGAGCTCGGCCGTCGTCCTCGTCGGGCTGGCCCTCGTCTGGCTCGGCCAGAACCTCCTGCCCGGCTACGCCAGCGTCCTTGAAAAGGCCGACGCCGTCGCCGCCGTGGGTGTCGCCCTGATCGTCCTCCTTGTCAGCTTCAAGCTGGGCAAACGGACCGTCAACGTCCTCCTCGACTCGGCCCCGGACGGGCTCCCCGAGAAGATCGCTGAGGCCGCGGCCGGGGTCGACGGCGTCCTGCGGGCGGGGCAGGTCCGGGTCCGGCGCTCGGGCGCCCGGGTCTTCGTGGACATGAACGTCGAGGTCGACCGCAACCTCAGCTTCGAGCGGACCCACGCCATCGCCGACGCCGTCGAGGCCCGGGTCCGGTCCGTGACCCCGGGCGCCGACGTCGTCGTCCACACCGACCCGCGCGAGGGCGAGCGCGAGACGATCGCCCGCCGCATCCGGACCGTGGCCGACCGCGACCTGGTCCCGGTCCATAACATCAGCGTCCACGACGACGGCGGGGCCCTCTACGTCGACCTCCACCTGGAGGTCGACGACCACCTCCTCCTCCGCCAGGCCCATGAGCAGGCCAGCCGCATCGAGGAGGATCTCATGGCCGAGATCCCCGCCATCAAGCGCGTCAACACTCACATCGAGTCCCGGGGCACGGGCGTTGGCAGCGGCGTCGACGTGACGGCCGCGGAGCCGGAGGTCGTCGAGACGGTCCGGCGGGTCGCAGACGCCATCGTCGGCCGCCGGTGCTGTCACAACGTCATGGTCCGGCGGCAGGGCGACCGGCTCTCCGTTTCGCTCCACTGCGTTTTCGACAAAGACCTGCCGGTCATCGAGGCCCACCGGTTCTCGTCGCGGATCGAGGAAGGCCTGAAGAAGGAGATCCCCGCCGTCGATTCCGTCCTCGTTCATGCGGAGCCCGAGGTCCACTGACCCGCCGGGCGACAGAGGGGAAGACGATGACGAGCGAAAGGACGCCGATGACGCCGGCCGTGCGCATCCTCACGGAGGCCGGCGTGGCCTTCAGCGAGCATCTCTACCGCTACGTCGAGCACGGCGGGACCGGGACATTCGCCGCGGAGGCCGGCGTCGACGAGCACGTCGTCATCAAGACGCTCGTCATGGAGGATGACGCGAAACGGCCGTTCGTCGTCCTCATGCACGGCGACCGGGAGGTCTCGACCAAGGAGATGGCCCGCGTCCTGGGCGTCAAGGCGGTCCGGCCGTGCGCCCCGGACGCGGCCCAGCGGCACTCGGGCTACCTGGTCGGCGGCACGTCGCCGTTCGGCCTGCGAAAGCCGATGCCGGTCTACGTCGAGGAAACGATCCTCGGCCTGCCGAAGGTCTACATCAACGGCGGCAAGCGCGGCTTTCTCGTCGGCCTCGACCCCAAAGATATCGCCCGAGTCCTCAAGCCGACACCCGTCCGCGTCGCAACTTCTTGAACCAAAGAGCGACGGTCCGCGGCGGAGAGAGTCTCTCCTGACCTAGAGTCCCGCTGAGCCTGGCGCCATCCCCGGACTCTTATCATGCGGCCTCGGACCCTTCCCAATCGCAGATCGCCGCGACGGCCTCCTCCGGCGTCCGGACAGACCTCAGGACCTGCATGAGGCGCCGGTTCTGGGCGGCCCGGCTGGCCAGGCCCAGCAGCTGGACCTGGGTCTCGGGGGCCTCGGCCGGCGACAGGATGAGGAAGACGGTCTCGATGGGCTTGTCCGTGGCCACGTCGAGGACGCCCTCCCTCGTCAGTCCGAGGGCGACGACGGGTTCCTTCAACCCCTGCACCCGGACGTGCGGGAAGGCGACGCCCTCGTTGAAGAACGTCGAGCCCTGGGCCTCGCGCGCCATGATGGCCGCGAACAGGGCTTTGGCGTCCCCGACCCCTGCCTCAGGCCCGACGGTCGCGGCCAGGGCCCGCAGGACTTCCTCCTTCTCCGCCGCCGTTTCCCAGATCACGACCCGCCGGGAGGACAGCCACTGGCTCAGCCGCGGACGGTCGGCCGCCGCAGCCCCGGCCGGGCCCTCGGCCGCGCAGGACGCCCCTTCCTCGGGGATCTCGGGTTGGGGCCGGATGGATTCCGGAAGGTCCTCGCACGTGTCGAGGACGGTCACGGTAATCCCCCGCGCGTTCTTGATGAGGTCGTCGACGATGTTCTTGTTCCGGCCGAGACGCTTCCAGAACGGCTTGGGCCTGGTCCGGCCGACAACGATGTGGCCGACCCGGTACTCCCGGGCGAACCTGAGCAGCGTGTCGACGACGTCCTCGCCCTGGTAAGTGAAGACGAGCGCCCCGAGCGCCTTGGCCAGCGTGAGCGATTCCGAGAGATGGCGCTGGACCTCGGCATCGATGACCGTGGCCTCCTCCCCCGGCGTTTGGACGTAGACGGCGTACCAGTTGCGGTTGAGCTTTCCGGCCAGCCGCGAGCCGTAGCGCAGGAGCTTCTCGCTATTGGGGCCGTGCGAACTGAGGCAGACCATGACCTGGTCGGAGGACGCGCCGGCTTCGGTCCCTTGGGCTTCCCTCTGCCGCAGGTCGATCTGGGAGGCCAGCTCCCGGAGCGTCAGCTCCCGGAGCTTCTCCAGGTTGGACGGTGTGAAGAAGTTGGCCAGCGCCGCCTCGACGCGTTCGGCCGGATAGATCTTCCCCTCCTCCAGGCGTTGCCTGAGGTCCGCCGTGGCGAGGTCGACGTCGACGATCTCGTCGGCCTCGGCCAGGATGGCGTCCGGGATGCGCTCTCGGACTCTGACCCCGACGGCGTTCTCGACGACGTTGTTGAGACTCTCGAGGTGTTGGACATTGAGAGTGCTGATGACGTGGATGCCGGCGGCCAGGATATCCTGGACGTCCTCGTACCGCTTGGCGTTCCGGCCGCCGGGGACGTTCGTGTGGGCGAGCTCGTCGATGAGGGCGACCTGGGGCTTGCGGGCCAGGATGGCGTCGACGTCCATCTCGTCGACGGCGATGCCGCGATAGTCCTGACTCCGCCTCGGCACCACCTCCAGGCCCCGGGCCAGCCGGGCGATGTCGGCCCGTCCGTGCGTCTCGAGAAGGCCGATGACGACGTCGATGCCTTCGGCCTTGAGCCGGTGGCCCTCCTCGAGCATCCGGTATGTCTTGCCGACCCCGGCGGAATAGCCGAGATAGATCTTCAGCCGTCCCCGCCGGGAGCTCCGGATCATGCGGAGGAAGGCGTCGGCCCTATCTTCCGGCACGGGCAACTCTCTCGAGCGCCAGATTCAGCTCGAGGACGTTGACGCGGGGCTCGCCGAGGACGCCGAGGGTCCGGCCCTCGGTCGACGCCGCGACGAGGGCGAGGACGTCCGATTCGGCCAGGCCGCGGGTCCGAGCGACGCGGCCGGCCTGGAGCCGGGCGTTCTCAGGGGAGATGTGGGGGTCGAGTCCGCTCGCCGAGGCCGTCACGGCGTCGGCCGGCACGGGCGTCGCCGCGGCGAGCCCGTTCTCCGCCCGGTATTCGGCGACGCGGCGCCGCACGGTCTCGGCCAGGTCTCTCGACAGCGGCCCCAGGTTCGACCCTGCGGACGCGGTTGCGTCATAGCCCTGTCCGGCCGCCGAAGGGCGCGAGTGGAAATACCCTGGGCCGGAGAACCGCTGGCCGATGAGGCCCGATCCGACGACGGCGCCGTCCCTGACGAGCAGGGACCCGTTGGCCTTGGCCGGGAACAGGGCCTGGGCCAAGACCCACGAGGCCAGCGGATAGAGGCCGCAGAGAATGACGGCCAGGGCCGCCACAGCCAGAAAGGACCGCCGGAGTTCCGCGACCCAGCTCTTCATGCCCGTTTTCCTTTCCTCATCTTAAACGAGATGCAGGGCGTTGACAATGATATCGATCAGCTTGATCCCCGGGAACGGCGCGGCGAGCCCGCCCAGCCCGTAGACGAGGAGGTTGCGGCGGAGCAGGGCCGCCGTCCCGACCGGCCGGAAGCGAACCCCGCGGAGGGACAGGGGGATGAGGGCGACGATGATCAGGGCGTTGAAAATGACGGCGCTGAGGATGGCGCTCGCCGGGGAGCGGAGGCCCATGACGTTGAGCGGCGCGATGACGGGGAAGACGCCGACGAGCATGGCCGGGATGATGGCGAAGTACTTGGCGACGTCGTTGGCGATGCTGAACGTCGTCAGCGCGCCCCGCGTGATGAGCATCTGCTTGCCGATCTCGACGACCTCGATGAGCTTGGTCGGGTTCGAGTCGAGGTCGACCATGTTGCCCGCCTCCTTGGCCGCTTGGGTCCCGGTGTTCATGGCCACCCCGACGTCGGCCTGGGCCAGGGCCGGGGCGTCGTTCGTCCCGTCGCCGGTCATGGCCACCAGATGCCCGGCGGCCTGCTCCCGCCGGATTCGGACGAGCTTGTCCTCGGGCTTGGCCTCGGCGATGAAGTCGTCCACCCCGGCCTCGCGGGCGATGGCCGCCGCGGTCAGCCGATTGTCGCCGGTGATCATGACCGTCTTGATGCCCATGGCCCGGAACCGCTCGAACCGGTCCTTGAGCCCGCCCTTGACGATGTCCTTGAGATGGACCGCGCCCAGCACCCGGTCGTTGTCGGCCACGAGGAGCGGCGTGCCGCCGGCGAGGGCGATCAGGTTCACGGCGTCGTGGACCTCGAGCGGGACGGGTTTCCCGGTGAAGGCCTGGACCGCGTCGGGGGCGCCTTTGCGGATCCGGCGGCCGTCGAGGTCGACGCCGCTCATCCGCGTCTGGGCCGAGAAGGGAATGAAGCGGGCGCTGGGCCATTCCCCGACCGCGCGGCCGCGGAGGCCGTGCTTCTTGGCCAGGACGACAATGCTCCGGCCTTCGGGCGTCTCGTCGGCGAGCGAGGCGAGCTGGGCGGCGTCGGCCAGCTCCTCGATTGCGACCCCGGGGGCGGGAACGAAGGTCGTGGCCTGGCGGTCGCCGAGGGTGATCGTCCCGGTCTTGTCGAGCAGGAGGACGTCGACGTCGCCGGCCGCCTCGACCGCCCGGCCACTCATGGCCAGGACGTTCTTCTGGACCATCCGGTCGATCCCGGCGATGCCGATGGCGTTGAGCAGGCCGCCGATCGTCGTCGGGATGAGGCAGACGAGCAGGGCCACGAGGACCGTCACGGAAAAGGACAAGCCGGAGTAGGCCCCGAACGGCTTCAGGGTGATGACCACGACCAGGAAGATGATGGTCAGCGCCGAGAGGAGGATGGTCAGGGCGATCTCGTTCGGCGTCTTCTGGCGCCGGGCCCCCTCGACCAGGCTGATCATCCGGTCGAGGAAGCTCTCGCCGGGGTTGGCCGTCACCCGGACCTTGATCCGGTCCGAAAGGACGCGCGTCCCTCCCGTGACCGCGCTCCGGTCGCCCCCGGCCTCGCGGATGACGGGCGCCGATTCGCCGGTGATGGCCGATTCGTCCACGGTCGCCGCGCCCTCGAGGATCTCCCCGTCCGCGGGGACGATCTCGCGGGCCGCGACGACCACCCGGTCGCCCTTGCGCAGCGTCTCGGCGGCGACGGTCTTGACCGATCCGTCGTCCTGGAGGAGATTGGCCAGCGTCCGCGTCCGCGTTTTGCGAAGCTCGCTCGCCTGGGCTTTGCCCCGTCCCTCGGCCATGGCCTCGGCGAAATTGGCGAAGATCACCGTGAACCAG
>DATKJS010000121.1:0-18707 GCA_035543515.1 Terriglobales bacterium
GTCCCAATGCTGGTAGTTGACCACAGCCAGTCCCAGGCCCAGCGTGAGTTGCGCGGCGAAGCCCGCGGACAGCCATCGCCGGTCGAGCCGCGATGCCAGGATCGCGACCGGCGCGGCCATCGGCAGCAGGTAGCGCGCGGAGCCCGCGAAAAATACGGCCACGGCGCCGGCGAAGAAAATCGCGATCCATGCCGCGAGAAAGCGCGTCTCCGGATCGCGGCGTTTGCGCCAGGCCAACACGGCCGCGGGTGGAACGAGCGCCGGAAACACCAGGAACCAGCTATGGATGAAGAGCATCAGCGCGCTCGCCAACTTGTGCTGAAGCGCCTGAAATCCGTAGCTCGCAAAGTATCCCGTAAGCTTGGCGGCGGGCATGGCGCCAGTGGTCGCCCGCATGAAGAATTGCCACGCGGCCACCGTCACCACAGGCGCGGCCAGCACGATCCATCGCGCGGCGCGTTTGCGGTCGAACAGCCACGCGTAGGCTCCGAGGATCGGCACCAGGAAGACTGCCTGATAGGCCAGCATCGCTGCGGCTGCCATCGCGATCGCGGACCACCAGAGGCGTCCGGCACAATAGAGCGCAACGGCCGCCATCCAGAAGGCCAGAAACGGCACGTCGGCTTCGAGCGATCCGCCGTTCACCACGAAGGCCGGAACCGCCAGAAACAGCAGCGCCGCCCATAGCGGCTGCGGCGAAAAACGCTTCGCGAGCGACCACATGGCCCACGCGGCGATCAGCGAAAACACGAGGTATGCCGCATGAAACGGCACTTCCCGCACGTCGCCGAAGACGGCGATCAGCGCCGCGAGCGGCCACGCATTTCCCGGCGGATGCGAGTGGCCGCGCAGGTCCACCACGTCGCCCATGAAAACGTAAGAAACATCGTTGGGGTGCAGAGGATCCACCAGCGCGTGCGCCGCCTCGGTGAGATAGATGTGATCGTCGCCCTGGATTGCCTGATTGAGAAAAGGGACTCGCAGCAACACCACGAGTCCCAGGATCAGAAGAAGCTGCCGGCGGCCTACTCCGGTTTCCATCGCAGCACCGGCTTCCGCGCCGCGGTCACTTCATCCACACGGCTCGTCCGCGTCCCATAAGGAGCGTTTTTGACAAGCTGCGGATCGGTCTCCACTTCGTTGGCGATCGACGTCATAGCGTCGACGAAGGCATCGAGCTCGTTCTTGCCTTCCGTCTCCGTCGGCTCGATCATCAGCGCGCCGTGGACGATGAGCGGGAAGGACATCGTCGGCGGGTGGAGGCCGTAGTCGATGAGCCGCTTGGCGATGTCCAGGTTCGTCACCCCGTATTCCTTCTGGAACTTGTCCGAGAAGACGCATTCGTGCATGGACGAGGCCGTGTATTTCAGATAGTAATCCTGCTCCAGGCTCTTGCGGATGTAATTGGCGTTGAGGACGGCGTATTCGGCGATCTCGCGGACGCCCCGGGGGCCGAGGCTCAGGATGTAACAGAGGGCCCGGACGATGACCGCGAAGTTCCCGTAGAAGCTCCGGACGCGGCCGATCGTCTTCGGCCGGTCGAAGGCAAGCGAGAAGCGCCCGCCCTTCTCCTCGATGGCGGGGACGGGCAGGTAGGCCGCGAGGGCCTTCTTGACGCCGACCGGGCCGGAGCCCGGCCCGCCGCCGCCGTGCGGAGTCGAGAACGTCTTGTGGAGGTTGATGTGGAGGACGTCGACGCCCATGTCGCCCGGCCGGACGATGCCGGTCAGGGCGTTCATGTTGGCCCCGTCCATGTAGACGAGGCCGCCCCGGGCATGGACGATCTCGGCCGCCCGGCAGATGTCGCTCTCGAAGATGCCGAGCGTGTTCGGGTTCGTGACCATGAGCGCCGCGACGTCCGCGGTCATCTCCTTCTCGAGACCGGCGATGTCGATCATGCCGTCCTCGTTCGACTTGATCTCCCTGACCGTGTAGCCGCAGATGTGGGCCGAAGAGGGGTTCGTGCCGTGGGCCGAATCGGGGATGAGGACGTGCTTGCGGGGGTCTCCCCGGTCTTCGAGCGCGGCGCGGATGATCATCATCCCGGTCAGCTCGCCATGGGCCCCGGCCGCGGGCTGGAGGGTGAAGGCGTCCATCCCGGCGATCTCCGAGAGGAAGCCCTCGAGCCGCTTGAGCAGGGAGAGATTGCCCTGGACGAGGTCCCCGGGCGCTTCGGGATGGGTGGCGGCCAGGCCCGGCAGGGCCGAGAGCCGCTCGTTGACCTTGGGATTGTACTTCATTGTGCACGACCCGAGCGGATAGAGCCCCAGGTCGACGCAGTAGTTCTCCTGCGACAGCCGGGTGAAATGGCGGACGACCTCCGGCTCGGAGACCTCGGGGAAGCCGTCGATGTCGCGGCGCAGGGCAATGCCATCGAGGAGGCCCTTCTTCTCCGGCACGTCGAGAGTCGGCAGGAGGGAGGCCTTCTTGCCCGGGGCGCTGATCTCGAAAACGAGGGGTTCGCGAATCTCCTTGATCATCTCAGGGCCTCCTGGAGCGCCCGGCCGAGCCGGTCGATGTCGTCCTTGCGCTTGAGCTCCGTGACGCACACGAGGGCCGAGTTCCGAAGCTCGGGGAAAACCCCCTCGAGCCCCAGGCCGCCGAGGATGCCCTTGGCCCTCAGGGCGGCATCGATCCCGGCCCAGGGCTTGGGGAATTCCAGGACGAACTCGTTGAAGGGCGCCCCGCCGAACCGCCGCCGGACCCCGCGCACGGCCGTCAGGACGTCCAGGGCATAGGCGGCCTTCTGGACGTTCTGCCAGGCCATCTCCCTCAGGCCCGGCCGGCCCAGGCTCTCGAGGAAGATCGTCGCCCGCAGGGCGCAGAGGGCCTCGTTGGTGCAGATGTTGGAGGTGGCCTTCTCGCGGCGGATGTGCTGCTCACGGGTGGCGAGCGTCAGGACGAATCCCCGCCGGCCCTCGACATCCGTCGTCTGCCCTGCGATCCGCCCCGGAAGCTGACGCACATAGTCCTTGCGGCAGGCCATGAAGCCGAGGGTGGGCCCGCCGAAGCTCAGGGGCAGGCCGAACGACTGCATCTCGCCCGTGACGATGTCCGCCCCGAGCGCGCCGGGCGCCTCGAGAAGGCCCATCGACAGGGCCTCGGCCACGACCACGGCCGACAGGGCCTTGCGACCGTGGGCGGCTTCAGACAGGGCCTTGACGTCCTCGATGACGCCGAAGAAGTTCGGCGACTGGCAGACAAGGCCGGCGACCGTGTCGTCGAGGAGGCCGGCCAGGGCCGGGCCGTCGAGCCGGCCGTCCCGGCCGAAGGGGACCTCGACGGCCTGGAGGCCGAGGTTTCGGATGTAGGTCCGGATGACCTCGCGGTACTGGGGGTGGAGCGAGCGGGCGACGAGGACCCTGGGCCGGTTGGTCAGCCGATGGGCCATGAGGACGGCCTCGGCCGCCCCGGTCGCGCCGTCGTAGAGCGAGGCGTTGGCAATGTCGAGCCCGGTGAGCTGGCAGACGAGCGTCTGGAATTCGAAGATGACTTGGAGCGTCCCCTGGCTGACCTCGGGCTGGTAGGGCGTGTAGGGGCTGACGAACTCGCCCCGCGAGCTCAGGGAGTCGACGACCGTCGGGATGAGATGATCGTAAGCGCCGCCGCCGAGGAAGGACAGGAAGTGAGGGTAGGCGTTCCGCGCCGCCGCCTCCTCCATCTCTCGGACGAGGTCGAGCTCGGCCACTGGCCCCGGCAGGGCCAGGTCGCGCGCCAGGCGGACCTCCTTCGGAATGCAGCCGAAGAGATCCGCGGTCGAGCCGATGCCGATCGCGGCCAGCATCTCCTTCCTGTCGTTGTCGCTGAGAGAGAGATAGCTCATGGACTCAACCCCTTCCAGTGTCCGGAGCGGCGGGTCAGGCTTCGAGGCCCTCCAGGAATTTCTCGTAGTCGGCGGCCTTCATCAGGCCCTCGAGCCCCTTGCGGTCCTTGATCTTCAGGCGGACGATCCAGCCCTGGCCGTGGGGGTCCTTGTTGAGGATGTCGGCCGTCTGGGACAGGGCCTCGTTGACGGCCGTGACCTTGCCGGCGACCGGCGAGTAGATATCGGAAACGGATTTGACCGACTCGACCGTGCCGATCGTCTGGTGGGCGTCGAGCTCCTTGCCGATCTCCGGCAGCTCGACGAAGATGATGTCGCCGAGCTGGTGCTGGGCGAAATCCGTGATGCCGACGAGAGCCTCGTCGCCTTCGATCTTGATCCACTCGTGCTCTTTCGTGTAATAGAAGTCGCTCGGATACATCGGAACCTCCTTAGTTGATCCCGGGCGGCGGGCCGGCGGCCCGCGTGCGCTCGCGGTCTATTTCCTGTCGGCCCTCTTGTAGAAGGGCGTGGGCACGACCTTCGCCCGGGCCTTCTTGTCGCGGATGCCGACCTCGAACTCGGCGCCGACGGGCGTCGCCCCGATGGGCAGGTAAACGAGCCCGATGGCCTTCTTGAGGAACGGCGCGAACGTCCCCGAGCAGACGTCGGAAACCTTACGGCCGTCGACGAAGGCCGGGTAATGGGGACGGGCGATGCCCCGGTCGACCATCTCGAAGCCGGCCAGCTTCCTCTGGAGACCCTCGGCCAGCTGCTTCTCGATGACGGGTTTCCCCAGGAAATCGCCCTTCTGGAGCTTGACGATCCACTTCAGGTCGGCCTCGAGCACCGTCGTCTTGTCGGAGATGTCGTTGCCGTAGAGCATGAGCTTGGCCTCGAGCCGCAGCGTGTCGCGCGCGCCCAGCCCGACCGGCAGGAGCCCGAGCGGCGTCCCCATCTCGATGATCGACGTCCAGATGGGGCCGGGGGCCGGGTCGGTCGTGTAGACCTCGAAGCCGTCCTCGCCCGTGTAGCCGGTGCGCGAGACGAGGCAGTCTACGCCCGCGACCTTGCCCCTGGCCCACGAAAACGACTTCATGCCGGCCAGGCCGACGTCCGTCAGCGGCTGGAGGACCCGCTCCGCCAGCGGACCCTGGAGGGCGACCTGGGAATAGGCGTCGCTCTGGTTCTCGACCTTGACCTCGAAGCCCTTGACGTGGCCGGCAACCCAGGCAAAGTCCTTGTCGACGTTAGCGGCGTTGACGACGAGGAAGTATTTCTCGGGCTTCTCGATGCAGTAGACGAGCATGTCGTCGACGAACGTCGACTCCGGCGTCATGAGGGCCGTGTACTGGACCTGGCCCGGGGCCAGGCGGGCGACGTCATTGGGCGTTAGCCACTGGACGTAGGCCAGGGCGTCCTTGCCGGTGACCAGGACTTCCCCCATGTGGCTGACGTCGAACAGGCCGGCCCGGGTTCGGACGGCCATGTGCTCGTCGATGATGCCTTTGTACTCGATGGGCATCTCCCAGCCGACGAATTCGACCATCTTGGCGCCGAGGGCTTTATGGAGCTCGTTGAAGCGGGTCTTTTTCATCGGGCGTCCTTTCTGCGGAAGAAGCTTCAAGTTATCATATTCAGCCGCCTCGTTCAAGTGGGCGCTTGCCGCCGCGCCCGATTTTGCTATAATGGGGCCCTGTCATGGACGATTTCAAAAGTGTTTTGAAGGAAACGATTTACGCGAGGCTCGCCGGGGCCTATCCCCTGTCCCCGGAGGACCTCGAGATGGCCCCGACGCCCGACCGGAAGATGGGCGACCTGGCCCTCGCCTTTCCGCTCCAGCTGGCGAAGAAGCTGCGGCGGCCGCCGCGTGCCGTGGCGGAGGAGGCGGCGACGCTCCTGGCCGGCCTCGAGGGCGTCGGCAAGGTCCAAGTCGCCGGGGCCGGCTTCATCAACCTGTTCCTCGACCGGGCGGCCTACTTCGGCCGCCTCCTCTCGAAGCTCGGCCGCCCCGCGCTCGGACCCGACGAGGCGAAGATCGTCATCGAGCACACGAACATCAACCCCAATAAGGCCGCCCACATCGGCCATCTGCGGAACGCCTGCCTGGGCGATACCCTCGCCCGCTCGCTTCGCTACAAGGGCGAGCGCGTCGAGGTCCAGAACTACATCGACGACACCGGCGTCCAGGTCGTCGACGTCGTCTTTGGCTTCATGGAGATCGAGGGGAAAGACCTGGCCGAGGTCGAGGCCATCCCCGGCAAGTTCGATTACTACTGCTGGGACCTCTACGCCCGGGTCGGCGGCTACCTCGCCGGCCATCCCGAGTCCCAGGCCCGCAAGGCCGAGGTCCTGAAGAGGATCGAGCGCGGCGAGGAGCCCGAATACGCCCTCTCCCGGCACGTCTCGCGGCGCATCGTCCGGGCCCACCTGGCCACGATGGCCAGGCTCGGCATCACCTACGACGTCCTCCCCTGCGAGAGCACCATCCTCCACCTCAAGTTCTGGGAACAGGCCTTCACCCTGCTCCAGGAGCGCCGGGCCATCGAGCTCGCGACGGAGGGCGAGAACCGGGGCTGCTGGGTCATGCGGCTCGAGGGCGAGGCGGACCGCGAGAAGGTCATCGTCCGCTCCGACGGCACGGTCACCTACGTCGGCAAGGACATCGCTTACCAGCTCTGGAAGTTCGGGCTGCTGGGCAAGGACTTTTACTACGAGCCGTTCACCGAGGAGGACGGGCGGACGATCTGGATCTCGACCGACACCCCAGGCCCCGCCGGCCGTGGCCCGGGCGGAGTTCGCCCCTCCTTCGGCGGCGCGGGCAAGGTCTACAACGTCATCGACACCCGGCAGTCCTATCTCCAGAAGGTCGTCGTCCAGGGCCTGCGTTCCCTCCGCTATGCCGCCCAGGCCGAGAAGTCCGTCCACTTCTCCTACGAGATGGTCGCCCTCTCGCGCAAGAGCCTCGAGGAGCTCGATTACACCGCCTCCGAGGAGGAGAAGGACAGGGCCTTCCTCGAGGTCTCCGGCCGCAAGGGCCTGGGGATCAAGGCGGACGACCTCCTCGACCGGCTCGAGGACAAGGCCCGCGCCGAGATCGAAGAACGGAACCCGGGCCTGGCGGCGGAGGAGAAGGCCCGGACGGCGCGGGAGATCGCCGCCGGCGCCCTGCGCTACTTCATGCTCAAGTTCGCCCGGAACTCCCTGATCGTCTTCGACTTCGAGGAGGCCCTGAGCTTCGAGGGCGAGACCGGGCCCTACCTCCAGTATACGGCCGTCCGGCTGAACAGCATCTTCCGCAAGCTCCGGGAGCGCGAGGGGACGACGGAGGCGGACATTCTCGGCGCCGCCGCCGGCCGCCCCGTCGACCTCTCCGGGCTCTCCGAGAAGGAGTCGGCGGACTTCTGGGACCTCGTCCTCTACGCCTCGGGGCTCGACGAGGAGGTCCTGCGGGCGGTGCGCTCCCTCGAGTTCTCGCACCTGGCCAAGTTCGCCTTCCTCCTCTGCCAGAAGTTCAACGCCTACTACCATCAATACCCCGTCCTCAACGAAGAGGACCGGGGCGTCAGGGGCGTGCGGCTCCTGACGATCCGGTACATCAAGGAGCAGCTCAAGACCGCCCTCGGGCTGATGGGCATCCCCGTCCCCGACCGCATGTGACGCAACTCCCGGCATGGGTCCCGAGTTCATCGGCAATTGACGGAGGTTTTCATGATCGAAGTGCACGGCCTGACCAAGAAATACGGCGAGCTGACGGCCGTCCGGAACCTGAGCTTCAAGGTCGAGTCGGGCAGGATCTGGGGCCTGCTGGGCCCGAACGCGGCGGGCAAGACCACGACCATGCGCATCCTGACCTGCTACCTGCCGGCCACCGAGGGCAAGGCCACGGTCGCCGGCCATGACGTCTTCGAGGAGGCCGACGCGGTCAAGAAGGCCATCGGCTACCTGCCGGAGAACCCTCCGCTCTATCCGGAAATGACCGTTTCCGGCTACCTCGAGTTCGTGGCGGCCATCAAGCAGGTCCCGGCGGCCGGACGGCGGGCCGCCGTCGACCGGGCGGTCAAGGTGACCGGCCTCCAGAGCGTCCGCGGCCGGCTCATCAAGAACATCTCCCGAGGTTTCAAGCAGCGCGTCGGCATTGCCCAGGCCATCATCCACGACCCCCCGGTCCTCGTCCTGGACGAGCCGACCATCGGGCTGGACCCGGCCCAGATCCGGGAGATCCGGGAGCTCATCAAGGGCCTGCGGGGCGCGCACACCGTGCTCCTCTCGACCCACATCCTGCCCGAAGTGACCCAGGTCTGCGACGGCGTCATCGTCCTCAACGAGGGCCGGGTCGTGGCCTCGGGCTCGCTGGCCGAGCTGACGGCGACGCTGGAGCACCGGCATGGGCGGGACGGCGTCGTGGTCAAGCTCCGCCGCGGCGGGGAGGAGGCGGCGTCCCTCTTCGAGTCGGCCCTCCCCGGTCTCGCCTCGGCCAAGGCCGACGGCGCGGAGGTGCGGCTCGAGTGGCCGGCGGACCGCGACCTGCGGGACGACGTCGTCCGGGTCGTCGCCGACCGGGGCCTCGGCCTCCTCGAAATGCGGCCGTCGGCCATGAACATCGAGGAACTCTACCTCCAGATCGTTTCGGGAGCGTCCGAACAATGAAAAACATCTGGTCCATGACCAAGAAGGAACTCGGACAGTATTTCGGGTCGCCCGTGGGTTACACGGTCTTCGCCATCTACCTCTTCATCTGGGGCCTGTTCTTCACCAGCCTCCTCCGCTGGTTCAACGACCAGGGCCTCCAGGCGGCGCAGAACCCCTACTACGCCCAGCAGCTCAACATCAACCAGATGGTCTTCGGGCCGGTCTTCCACAACATCACCATCTTCCTGCTGCTCCTCCTCCCGGCCCTGTCCATGCGGCTCTTCGCCGAGGAGAAGAAGCTCGGCACCGAGGAGCTCCTCTACACCTCACCCCTCTCCCCCGCCCAGATCCTGCTCGGCAAGTACTTCGCCTCGCTCATCATGCTCGTCATCATGCTCGCCCTGTCCTCGGTCGCCTGCGTCTTCACCTTCATCTACGGCCATCCGGAGCTCCCGCCGCTGCTCCTCGGCTACCTCGGCCTCTTTCTTATCGGGGCGTCCTTTTTGGCCGTCGGCATCTTCTGCTCGTCCCTGACCGAGAACCAGGTCGTCGCCGTCATCCTGGCCATGGGCATCAACCTCCTGATCTACATCCTGAGCTGGATGGCCTACGGGGCCTCCGGCACCCTGGCCGGCGTCCTGAACTATCTCTCGTTCCTTCAGCACTTCGAAGACCTGGTCCGCGGGGTCCTGGACACGAAGAGCCTCGCCTATTTTCTGAGCTTCATCTTCTTCTGGCTCTTCCTGACGCATTCCTGGGTCCAGTCGCGGCGGTGGAGGTGAGCCATGGCGTCGTTCAAGAACAAGCTCAATTACGTCGCCGCCGTCCTCATCGTGGCGGCCCTGGCGGCGTGGTTCGTCTGGCCTTACCGGAGGGCCCTCGTCCTGGGCCTCGGCCTGGCCGGCCTGGCGGCCCTGGCCGCCTATGTGGCCATGAACGTTTCGTCCCTGAAGAGGGGCTTCAACAGGAGGTCGCTCATCTACGGCGGGAATGCCGTCGTCGTGACCGTCCTTGTCCTGGCCATCCTCGTGCTGGTCAACTATTTCCTGGCCAATCATCACGCCCGCTTCGACCTCACGGCGGCCAAGGTCCACAGCCTCTCCGACCAGTCCCTGACCGTCCTCCGGAACCTCAAGACCGACGTTTCCATCAAGGCCTTTTTCCGGGAGGGCGGCTACGGCCGGGCGGCCATGGAAAACCTCCTCAAGATCTACGCCTACCATTCCGCCCGCATCAAGGCCGAGTTCATCGACCCCGACAAGAACCCGGGCCTGGTCAAGCGCTACGACGTGACCCAGGACGGGACGACGGTCTTCGAGGCCGGGGGCAAGGAAAGCCGGATCACGGCGACCGGCGAGGAGGACGTCACGAACGCCCTCATCAAGGTCACCCGGGCGGCGAAAAAGGTCGTCTATTTCCTCGGCGGGCACGGCGAGAAGAGCATCGAGCAATCCGACGAGGGCGGGTTCTCGCGGGCCAAGGACGATCTCGTGAAACAGGCCTACGACGTCAAGAGCCTCTCTTTGGCGCTCGGAAAGCCCTTCCCGGAGGACTGCGCCGCGCTCATCGTCGCCGGGCCGGAGAAGGACCTCCTGCCGGCGGAGCTCGACGAGATCGCCAAGTTCCTGGCCAAGGCCGGCCGCGTCTTCTTCCTCGTCGACCCCCAGACGTCCCCCTCCCTCACGCCGTTCCTGGCCAAGTACGGGTTCCGGCTCCCCGGCGGTATCGTCCTCGACAAGGTCCTGACCCTCGCCGGCGTCAAGTATTTCATGCCGGGCGCCGAGTCCTATGAGACTCACGACATCACCCGCAAGTTCCGCTACGTCACCTTCTATCCGATCGTCCAGCCGGTGGAGACGATCGAGCCGAAGCCGGACGGAGTCGAGACGCTCCAGGGCCTGGTCAAGACGGGGGAGACTTCCTGGATCAAGACCGGCCTCGCCCTCGACCGGAACTATTCGGTCGAACAGATCTCCTTCGACAAGAAGAAGGACCGCTCCGGGCCCTTCTCCATCGCCGCCGTCGCCACGCTCAAGAAGGGGACGCCGGACGCCGCCGGCAAGACGCCGCCCGAGGGCCGCCTCGTCGTCTTCGGCGACTCCGATTTCGCGGCCAACGGCTACTACGACCTCGAAGGCAACGGCAACCTCTTCCTCAACTGCGTCAACTGGCTGACCGAGGAGTCCGACCTCATCTCGATCCAGCCCCGGACCGAGGCGCCGCGCGGGATCCAGCTCATGCCCAGCCAGATGGCCCTCATTCGGATCGTCGTCTTGTACCTGCTGCCGCTCGGCGTCCTCATCCTGGGCCTCTCGGTATGGATGCGGAGGAGGTCGCTGTGAAGTTCAAGGCGACCCTCATCCTCCTCGGCGTCTTCATCGTCCTCCTCGCCGCCGTCCTCGTCTTCGAGTCCAAGGGCCGCAAGGAGAGCGCGGCCAAGGAGAAGGAGAGCCTTCTCGTCGACGTGGTTCCGGCCGACGTCCGCAAGGTCGCCCTCAAGCGGCCCGACGGCCAGATCGTCCTCGAGAAGGACGATAAGGGCGTCTGGCGCCTGACCGCGCCGATCGAGGCCATGGCGGACGCCTCCGAGGCCGACGGCCTTGTCTCGAGCCTGGCCGGCCTGAGGCCCGACCGCGTCGTCGAGAAGTCCGCGGGCGACCTCAGGCCCTACGGCTTCCCCAGGATCGAGGTCTCCCTCTGGGTCAAGGGGAAGGACGCGCCGGTGACCGTCCTCATCGGCATGGAGAATCCCCTCGACAAGTCGGTCTTCGCCAAGCGCGCCGACGACCCGCGCCTCGTCCTCCTCCCGAGCACGCTCACGACGACGCTCGAAAAAAAAGCGTTCGACCTCCGCGACAAGACCGTCTTCAAGTTCGACCCGGCCGAGGTCAAGAAGGTCCGCGTCCGGGCCAAGGAGGCCGCCTGGGAGGCGGCCCGCGAGGCCGAGGGCTGGAGCTTCACCTCCCCCTTCCGCGCCCTGCCGGCCAAGGGCAAGCTCGACTCCCTGCTCGACTCTCTCTCGAACCTCCGCGCGACCGAATTCGTCTCGGAAACCAAGGCGGCCGCGGACGTCAAGAAGCTCGGCCTGGAGAAGCCGGAAGACGAGGTCACGCTGTCCCTTCCGGCCGCCGGCAAGGAGATCGTCTTCGCCCTCCACAAGGACAAGGACAAGTCCTATGCCATGGCCTCCGGCACGAACAAGATCGTCGCCTTCGACGGCGCCCTGCTTGCCGACCTCGAGAAAAAGCCCGACGACCTCCGCGAAAGGAAGGTCGCTGACTTCTCGAGCTGGGAGGCCGACCGCGTCGCGGTCAAGGTCCGCGGCATCACCGTCACCGCGGTCAAGGCCAAGGTCAAGGACGAGGACAAGTGGATCCTCGAGACGGCCGCCAAGGACGCGGCCGACGCGACGAAGGTCGAGGCCTTCCTCCGCCGGCTCGAGGGCCTCGAGGCGACGGGCTTCGTCGACGCGCCCAAGGGCCTGGCCGCCTACGGGCTCGACACGCCCGCCGCCGAGATCTCGGTCCGGACCAAGGACTTCGACAACAAGGTCAAGGAAACGGTCCTTCTCGTCGGCAAGGAGGACGCGGCGAAGAAAGAGGTCTTCGTCAAGAACGCCAAGCTCGGGTACCTCTTCCGCATCGACGCCTCGCTCCTGGCCGACCTGCCCAAGGAGCCGAAGGACTGGCGGGCCGCGCCGGAGGCGCCCGTCGAGAAGAAGAAGTGACGCGGCTTGGGGACCGCCGTCTGGCCGCCGACCTCGTCGCCTGGTACCGGCGGCATCACCGCCGGCTGCCGTGGCGGGAGACGTCCGACCCCTACGCGATCTGGGTCTCCGAGGTCATGCTCCAGCAGACGACGGTCGCCGCCGTCGTCCCCTACTACGAGCGCTGGATGCGCCTGTTCCCGGACCTCCGCAGCCTGGCCCGGGCGCCTCTCCGCCGGGTCCTCCGGGCATGGCAGGGCCTGGGTTACTATGCCCGGGCACGCAATCTCCACCGCGCGGCCCGGCTCGTCGTCCGCGACCACGGCGGCCGCGTCCCCGGCGACCGGGCGGCCCTCGGCCGGCTGCCCGGCTTCGGACCGTACACCACGGCGGCCGTCCTGAGCCTGGCCTACGGCCGGCCGCTCCCTGTCGTCGACGCCAACGTCCGGCGCGTCCTGATGCGGCTCATGGGTCTTGCGGGCGAGGCATCGATGCGCCACGACGCACGGATCCTGGCCCGCCTCGGGGCTCTCATCCCGGCCCGCGCCCCGGGACTCTTCAACCAGGCCCTCATGGAGCTCGGGGCCGTCGTCTGCCGCAGCCGGAACCCCCAGTGCCTCCTCTGCCCTGCCCGGGAGCGCTGCCGCGCCGCCCGCGCCGGCCTCCAGGAGGTCATCCCAAGGCCGCGCCGGCGTCCCGCGACGAAGGTCGAGGCGGTCGTGGCCGTCATCGAGGCGCGCGGCCGCTTCCTCATCCAAAGGCGCCCCCCGGGAGGGCTGTTCGGCGGGCTGTGGGAATTCCCCGGCGGGAAGGTCGAGCGCGGCGAGCGGCCCCTAGCGGCCCTGCGGCGCGAGGTCCGGGAGGAGGTGGGGGCGGAACTCGCGGACGCCCGACATCTCACAACGGTCGCCCACGCCTACACGAGATTCCGGGTGACGCTCAGGGTCTACAGGTGCCGGCCGGCGGGGCGCCTCCCGGCCGAGCGGCCGGACCGCAAATGGGTCACCCTGGACGGCCTCCGCCGCTATCCCCTGCCCTCCGGCAGCGTCAAGATCGTCAGCATCCTCCGCGGCGGCCGGGCTGAGGAGAGGTCAGGCCGAGCCCCGCGTGCTTCAGGGCCACGTCGTCGGCCAGCCGTTCCAGGGCCTTGAGGTCCATTTCCCGCGGATATCCCTTGCAGACGACGGGGTCGAGGAATTCGACCTTGAGGTTGGGCAGCCCGGCCTTGACCGACTCGGCCATTTTGCTTGCCCAGCCGAAGGAGCCGACGACCGAGGCGAAGCGGGCCTTGGGCCGCAGGGCGTTGGCCAGAGTCACGGCGGTGACGGCGGCGGGATGGGGGCCGACATGGACCGTGGGCGTCCCGACGATGATGGTCGCCGCGTCGACGAGCGCCATGGCGAGCTGGCCGATGTCGGCCGTGGCCATGTTGAAGGGCTGGACCGTGACCCCGCGGTCGACCAGGGCCGAGATGAGGTGTTCGACCATGCGGCCCGTGGAGCCGTGCATGGTGACCCAGGGCAGGACGACGAGGTTGTGCGGCATGTCGTCCGTCCAATCCTGGTAGGCCCGGATGACGGAGGCCGGGTCGCGATAGATCGGCCCGTGGCTCGGGGCGATCATGGCGAGGTCGAGCGGGCGGATCTTCTCCATGTCCTGCCGGACGATGCGGCGGAACGGCATCATGATCTCGGCGTAATACCGCTTGGCCTCGGCGAACACGCAATCGACGGCCTCGATGAAGATCTCGCTCGAGGCCAGGTGCGAGCCGAACCAGTCGCAGCTGAAGAGGATGCGGTCCTCCTCGAGATACGTGGACATCGTTTCCGGCCAATGGACCCAGGGCGTGTAGATGAACCTGAGGGTCTTGCCGCCCAGGGCCAGCGTTTCGCCGTCGGCAACGGCGCGGACACGCGCCTCGGGGACCAGGAGATGGTCGACGAGCATGGCCTTGGCCGGGGCCGAGCAGAGCAGCTGGGCCTCGGGATAGCGCTCGAGGACCCAGGGGATGGAGCCGGAGTGGTCCTGCTCGGCGTGATGGGCGACGAGGTAATCGACCCTCTCCACCCCCTCGAGGTTCGCCTTCAGCTTGTCGAGAGCGGACGGGTCGACCGTGTCCAGGAGGGCCGTCTTTTCGCGGCCCCGGACGAGGTAGGCGTTGTAGCTCGTCCCGTCCGGAAGGGGGATGAGCGAGTCGAACAGCCTGCGGTCGAAGTCCTCGGCGCCGACCCAGGAGACACCGGGGACGATCTGGCGCGATTTCATGGCGTCTGCTCCTTCGGCGGTGAACTCCTAGCCATTTTATAGGACTCGGGCTTCCCTTTCAAGAAACAGGAGCCGTCCCCGGAGGGGGCTGTCCCTCGTCTCTCTTCCTAGATTTCCGGGTAGGCGCGCTTGGCGAAATAGCTGATCTCGGGATGTTTCTTGTAGCCCAGGCTTTCGAAGACCTCCATGGAGACCGCGTTGTCCGCCTCGATGAGGCAGGCGAAGATCTCCATGCCCGCCGCGGCCAGCCGCCGCTCGGCCTCGTCGACGAGCCGGCGTCCGATGCCCCGGCGCCGCCAGACGGCGTCCACGGCCAGGCGATTGATCCAGCCCTTGCGGCCGTCGTGGGTGGCGAGGACCGTGCCGACGATGCGCTCCCCCGCCTCCGCCACGAGGAACATGACGTTCGGCTCGCGGACCTGACGTTCGATCCGGGCGCGGCTGTCCCGGCCCCGGGGCTTGAGGGGCAGCCGCGCCTCCGCCCAGAGCACCATGACCCGGTCATAGTCCGCCGGCGTGAACCCGCGGATGACGACCGCCCCGCTGTCCTCTGGTCCGCTCACCGCTCCCCTCCTTTCGAACCCGCTTCCGGGCGCCGCCCGCCTAGCGCACGCACACGACGAACAGGACCGCGAGCACGGCCGCGGCGAGGACGCCGGCCAGGGTCGCCTGGAGCCCTGCGGTCTTCTTGGCCTTCCCCTGCCGGGCGGCCAGGACGAAGAGGACGACGGCGGCGGCCGCGGCGAGGACATAGAGCCCGACGTAGATAAGCTGCGCCCCGCCCGGCTCGGAGAGGATGTCGACGAGCTCCTGCTGCCCCATGCCGAGGGCCAGGAAGAGGGCGGCCAGCGCGGCCGGGACCCAGGCGACGAAGAGCGACGCGGCCAGGGCCACCCCGGCCGCCGCCGCGGTCCTCACGGCGGCCGGACCGCGTTTCTCCTTCCCGGAGGCAAGCCGGAGGACGCCGTACGTGGCGGCCCCGGCCAGGGCCGTCCAGGGCAGGATGAAGAGCGTCTGCCAGAAATAGTAGTTCTCGGGCGGGATGGGCAGGTTCACCGTCGTCAGCGGCACGGCGCCGGCCAGGGCCATGACGGCCGAGGTCAGGGCGTAGAGCAGGCCGACGAAGCCGACGGCGACGGCCGCGGCCCGGCCCGGGCGCGGCTCCGCGAGGAGCTGCCTCATCGTCCTCGCAGGCAGGACGGCGGGGGCGACGGCATAATAAAGGAAGCGCAGCATGCCTGGGGTCCTTTCAGCTCACGAACAGGCTGTTCGAGGAGAACCTCGGGGCACGCATCATCGGCGCAGCTCTCTGACGAGCCTGAAGTCCTCGAACAGGCCGTAGTCGACGACGGAGTATTCCCCCCCGGGCGGGAGGCCGCCCTTGGCGCCCTGCTGGAAGGACCCGGGCCAGGCCCGGCCGAGGGGCGGGTCGTTGTGGAACGGCCCGAGCGTGTTCTTGAGCGTGCCCGTGACGACGACGGAGACCTCGTTCGGCCCCGGCCCGAGAGCGCCGGTGACGTCGAGCTCGTAGGGGGCAAAAGCGATGACGCCGGCCAGCTTGCCGCCGACGAGGACCTCGGCCTCGGCGCCGCGCCAGGCCCCGAGCCGGACGACATAGCGCTCGTTCGGGCCCGGGGCGGCCGGGATGTCGAAGGCCTTCCGATAGCGGACCGACTGTCCATAGAGGGGCAGCCCCTGGGCCGCCCAGGGCCCGAGGGCCATCGGCGCCGGCGGCCTGAGCTCAAAGCCCCGGGGCGCAGCGAGGAGCCGGAAGTCGCCGAGGATGTAGACGGGCTCGAGCTCCGAGTGGATGGTGAACGGCCGGGCCCGGACGGTGATGCGGTTCCGGCCGGCGACGACATGGGGCCCGATGGGGTATACGCCGAACGCCCGGTCCAGCCACCACTCCCCCGGGAGCGGCTTGACGTCGTGCCCGTTGACGGACACGGCGAACAGCTCCGGCCTTTCGACGACGGCCTTGAGCGAGGCGAAATCGAAGGCGTCGCCCTTGAGCGCGGTGAACCAAAAGACGGCCTCGAAGCCGGAATCGGGGCGGAACTTGTCCCGGTCGATGATGTTCGTCCTGTACTGGACGGCGCTGTCCCAGGGATTTCGGGCCAGGCCATGGGCCTGGAACGTCTTGCGCTGGGCCTCGTAAAAATAGAGATCCTTCTCCGTCCGCCGGCCGAGGACGAGGTCGCAGTAGTCGATGGTCAGCACATTCGGCGAAACCCGCTCGACGGCCGGCGGGGCCGCGGCGGCGACGTCCTCCGCCTCCCATTTCTCGGCCTCGACGGGCCGGGCCCGCCTCGACGTCACGCAGAGGAGAAGGCTGCCGCCCGGCGGGAGGGAGAAACGGGCCGCGACCCGGCCGCGCTGTCGGGTGGAGGGATAGGGCCTGACGCCGCCGGTGAAGGGGTCCCAGGCCTCGACGGAGCTGCCCTCCAGGCTGAGCGTCCCGCCGGCCGGCTGGACCGGGCTCGTGTTGGCCAGGAAGACGAGCTCTCCGCCGTCGAAAACCCGGCGCTGGTGGTAAAGGGCTGCGTGCTCGGCCGGCTCCGAGAAGACGAGGCGCGGCGGGGCGAAGGCGCGGACGCGGTCGAGCCCGCCGCCCGGCCCCGGCGTCAGCCAGCGGTCCCCGTAGGAGGCGGCCAAGACCCGGACGTCGTCCGTGACCTTGCCATCGACATAGTCCGGCGGCGCCGGCCACGCCACGACCTTGCCTCCGCTCATGAGGTAGTCGCGGAGAAGGACGAGGGTCGAGTCGTTGATGTTCTCGAACCCGGGCGGGAGGATGACAAGGTCGTAGGACCGCTCGCCGACGGCGAGCTTCAGGTTGCGGACGGCCCCGAACTCCTCGAGCGTCTTCTCGGAGGCCAGGTCGTATTCGACCTGGTTCCGCTCAAGGAGGCGCACGAACTCCTGGAAATCCTCGCCGACCGCCTTCATCCGGGCCGACTCGCCGGCGGGAGAATAGTGCATCCAGGCCGAGGTCGTCGGCTCGAGGACGAGGATGCGGTTGACCTGCTGGCCGGCGCTCAGGACGACGGAGAGCCGGCCGAAGTAGTCGGCCAGGACGTTGTAATCCTTCCACCACGGCTCGTGATAGGAGAAGGAGAGCGGGTGGTCGCGCTTGCGGGCGCCCTTGATCGTGACGTAGGAGAGATGCTGGTTGAGGAAGTTGACGCCCAGGGCGTATTCCCAGTCGCCGATCCGCTTCTGGTCGAAGAAGGTCATGTCCCAGCCGCCGGCGCCGTAGGTCTCCGACAGCGTCCGCTTGCGGCCGCGCTGGTTGGCCGCGCTCCGGATCTCGCGGACGGAGCGGTCGTTGCCGAACTGGGCGTGGGGCCCGGACGCCCAGTCGTTCATCAGGATGTCGATGCCGGGCATGTGGGCGTAGGCCGACATGGCCATGTTGTCGGGAGAGTTGCGCGGGTTCGGCCACTCGTGGTCCCAGTAATGGCCCGTGAACTGGAGGTTGTTGTCGGCGCAGTAGGCGTAGTAGGGCTTGGCCCAGTTCTCGACAAAGAGGTCGAGGAGGGTCGAATAGTAGTTGTGCCGGACTCGCCTCCAGTCGCCGACCTCGTCGAAGAGGGAGACGAGGTGGGGCCTCAGGTCGTAGCCCCAGCTCGTCTGGAAGGCCTGGAACAGGGCCGGGGTGAAGTTCACGGTGTCCCCGCCCCCGGGCGGGGCGATCTCGGCTTCGTCCTCGAAGACGCCGGGGACGGTCCCGCCGAATTCCGCGCCGACGGCCCGCTTGTAGGCGTTGAGGGTCACGTCGAGGAACTTCTCCGTGACGTCCCGGCGCATGAGGTCGACATAGGTGAAGCCGCCGTACCAGGGCGAGGGCGCCTGCCGGACGACCTCGAAGGCGTAATAGGGCGCCGGGTCTTTGCGTCCCGGTTTGAAGGAGGCCGTGACGTCCTCGAAGCCCGCGAGCGTCTGGCGGAGGACGACGAGCGGCGGCCGGGCGAAGGACCTGGGCGCGCCCGCGAAGCGCGTCATCTGCAGGCCGCTCCGGGCGGCGTCGGGCAGGGCCGCCGGGACGTGCCCGCCGGCGAACCCGGAGGGATAGGAGTTCTCGTCATACACCCAGACCTTTAGCCCGAGGGCCTTTCCCGTCTCGACGGCGTACTGCCAGAGCGAGAACCACTCCTCGGAAAGGTAGGGCGTGATGAGCCCGGGCCGGGGATGGACAAAGACGCCGCCGATGCCGCGGGCCTTGAAATCGGCGAGCCCCTCCCGGATCTCGTCCTTCGTCACGCGGTCGTTCCAGACCCATAGCGGCGCGCTCCGGTACTC
>DATKJS010000122.1:0-27459 GCA_035543515.1 Terriglobales bacterium
GCGTGGCCTTCTCGGTGGCGTACTGGGCGACGTTGCCGGAGCCGGACACCGTCACGGTGAGGCCCTTGAACGTGCGCCCGCGCGTCTTCATCATCTCTTCCGCGAAGTACACGCAGCCGTAGCCCGTGGCCTCCGGACGGATGAGGCTGCCGCCCCAGTTCAGGCCCTTGCCGGTCAGGACGCCGGTGAACTCGTTCCGGATCCGCTTGTACTGCCCGAACATGTAGCCGATCTCACGGCCGCCCACGCCGATGTCGCCGGCGGGGACGTCGGTGTCCGACCCGATGTGCCGGAACAGCTCGCTCATGAAGACCTGGCAGAAGTGCATGACCTCGTTCTCGCTCTTGCCCTTCGGGTCGAAATCGGTCCCGCCCTTGCCGCCGCCCATGGGGAGCGTCGTGAGGGCGTTCTTGAAGACCTGTTCGAAGGCCAAGAACTTCAGGATGCCGAGGTTGACGGTGGGGTGGAAGCGCAGGCCGCCCTTGTAGGGGCCGATGGCGCTGTTCATCTGGATGCGGAAGCCCCGGTTGACCCGGACCTCTCCCTTGTCATCCACCCAGGGGATACGGAACATGATCACCCGCTCGGGCTCAATGATCCGCTCGAGGACCTTCATCTTGCGGTAGACGGGATACTTGTCCATGACCAGGGCGAGCGATTCGGCCACTTCCTGGACGGCCTGGATGAACTCAGGCTGCGCGGGGTTCTTGGCCTTGACCTCAGCCATCAGGTCAGCCACGTAATTTGACATCGACTCCTCCTTTGTCAATTTCGTTTTTTCTTGCCACAGGCGTTACAAGGCGCTAACAATTACCATAATTTTCCCCTCCCTGTCAAGTGATTGCCGGCCCGAACTTAAGGGGGTTCGCCCCCAGAAAAGAAACCCGAAAAAAGGCAGCGATAGGCTTGATTTCGAAAGGAAAGCGCGGCCTGTCGTCGTTCGGGTGATTCATCGGCCGTCGTGACCGGACATCCGAGAGCGGGACCCCGGCCCCGCCGGCCCTCGAGCGCTTGACACGGATTCGCGGCCGAGAATATCATTGCCGCTGGAGCTGGTCTTTTGATCCATGTCCCGTGATCCGACCAGTTGTTTTGTGGCGGATGTCGCTCCCGGAGGGCGTCTCGATCGCATCGCAAGCTGAATGAATCCTTCCGACACACCGACTTGTTTTTTTGTCTCCGACCTGCATGGGCGGACCGATCGCTACCAGAAGCTCTTCCAGGCCATCCTGAAGGAGCATCCGAGAGCGGTATTTCTCGGGGGAGACTTATTCCCCTCCCATTTGCTGGCACTCTCACCAACGAGCCAGACCGTCTCTGATTTTGCCGATGACTTCTTGGCCGCGAGATTTGGACAATTGAAAAGGACGCTTGGGGTGGATTATCCCAGGGTTTTCCTCATCCTGGGAAATGACGATGCGCGCTCCGAGGAAACGGCGGTATTGGCCGGAGATGAGATGGGGCTTTGGGAATACGTTCATCATCGGCGGGCGCTGTTGTTCGATTTCCCGGTCTTCGGCTACGCTTATGTCCCGCCCACGCCCTTCAGATTGAAAGACTGGGAGCGCTATGACGTCTCACGATACGTCGACTTGGGCTGCATTTCCCCTGAGGAGGGGATGCGCTCCGTTCCGGTTTCGGATTCTGACCTGAGATACTCGACCATCCAGGCCGACCTTGAAAACCTCGTCGGAAAGAACGATCTCTCGAAGGCCATTTTCCTTTTTCACAGCCCCCCCTATCAAACCAACCTGGACCGGGCCGCTCTGGACGGCAAGATGATCGATCACGTACCGCTGGACGTGAATGTGGGCAGTATCGCCGTCAGGCGGTTCATCGAAATCCATCAGCCGCTCTTGACCCTGCACGGACACGTCCACGAATCCGCTCGGGTCACCGGTTCGTGGAAGGACAAGATCGGCCGGACCTATACCTTTTCCGGCGCGCACGACGGGCCCGAGCTCGCCTTGGTCCGGTTTAGACCGGACGACCTCGAATCCGCCACGAGAGAGCTTGTTTGATCCGCGGCCGGCTGTCTTTTCAAGCCTTGACCCATCGGCAGCCATCTGGGCGCATCCGTGACGGCCCCGATCTTGGCCGCGAAACTCGTCCTCATCTTGATGTCTTCATCCGTCACGAGATGAATATCGAGCAGCCCATCCGTTTTGTGCCCGGTCCGTAGATAATTCATCTCACTCAGGCAGAGGCTCCAGCCTTCAAGCCAGCTCATCAAATCCTTTCTTTGCGTGTCCGTCCCGCCAAAATGAATGAGAATATCGATGTCGCTCTGAGGGCCTGCCGTCGCGTTGATCGTGCTGCCAAAGAGATAGAAGGCTTTCACGCCGAACCGTTGAGCGTCCATCCTGGCCGCGATATTTTCCGCGCTGCCGAGTCGCCACCGCCAGTGAGAGTCGTCTTTCTTCTCCGGGAGTTCCTCGGCCTGCGGTTGTTCGGCGGCCATCACCGTCTCTGGCGCGCGTTTGCCAAAGACCGCGAGCGCCTCGTCCCTTTCGCCGTTCATGAGAACCTGCAGGGCTTGTCCATCCGCAGAGTCGGCGACGTCGATGACACGGATCGTGTCGGAGAGAGACGCATATTCCGGGAGAAGGTCGGGCAGCACGTTCTTCGAATTCAACAGGAATTCCTCATTGAACACGACTCCCCTGTCGTCCGGGTAGAGAGGAAGATAACGGATCGAGGCCTCCACCAGGTCCTGGAAGAAGTGAGTGCCGAAGGAGAGCTCGGGCACATAATCCTTCCGTCTCCGGGCGATCTCGATGATCATCGCCGTGTTGTTGATGTCGGAATAGGAAACGCTCACGCCGAGCTTGATATCTCCTCGACTCCCCCAGCGTCCCGGCCCCATGAGAATGAAACGACGTTTCGGCAGGATCTGGTTCAACTTGCTCACGGCCCGGCCCACGGCCAGGAGATCGGCCCGGCCCGTGAGCGCTCCGTATCTTTGCGGCTCGACGTAAACGATGTGAGTGATGCCCGAGACGGTTCCGTTCGTGACGTACCGGTGAGCCGAAAAAAGGATCTTGTCTTGCGGCAGGTCTCTCGGGATCGCCGGCGGCTGCGAGGCCGTGGCCGAGCTTTGCGGCCGGCATTGCAAGAGATACAGGTTCGTCCCGTCATGGGCGAACTCGATATCCACGGGGGTCGCCAGTTCGGTTTCGAGGACCTTGAGAATGGCGCGGACCTGCTCCATGAACGGCGTGTTCTGGATGAGCCCGTCGAACGTCATGACGATGTGGTCCTTCTCGAAATCGGTTCCCAGCCGTCCCATCGGCTCGAGCCGGTCGTTCCGAAAGACCGAGCCGATCTGATGGATCAACGGATACTCGTTTCCATACGCCTCGAGAAGCCGTCGGATCTCGATCGTCTCGAACGAGTTCGTCCTCAAGTTGATGACGTCGACCTTCTTGGGCGAATAATGGATGATCTCATCGTTCGTGACATTGACCCGCAGGTTGGACTGCCTGGGGGCGGCCAGGATCGGGAAGTCATCGCTCAGCCGGTCCACGGCCCGCGTTCCCAATCCCGGCACCATGCGGACCAATCCGTCTTCTCTCCGGATCCGCGGCGACCAACGGAATTCATTGCGGGAGAAGGCGACTCCGGCGAAGGCCGGCATGAAGTAAGGCCCGACTTTCTTCCCGATGACTTCCTGGATAAGGATGCCCATCTCCTCATTGAAATCGATGATGCCGTGCTCGATCCTGTACTCGATGGGGTCGGGGCTGAACGTCGAGGCGTAAACTTCGGCGATGGCGTCGATGAGCGCCCGCAACCGCTCGCGTTTCGGACCTTGATTGGCGATGAACAGGCTCTTGTATTTGCCGGCAAAGGAGGTTCCCACACGGTCCTCGAGGAGGCTCGAGCTCCGGACGATGAGAGGACGCTCCCCCAGGTCGTCAAGGGCGACGGAAAGGGCATTCACGATCTCGGACGGCAGCGACGAATTCTTGAAGAGATGGACGACATAGGGATACTCCTGCCGGACCCGCGCCAGATCCTCGTACTTCTGCTCGACGATCTCCTCGAGGTCGTTATGATTGATGAAATTCATCATGCTGTCGGAAGTCAGATACCAAGTCTTCGGAGTCCTGATCTCCCGGAGGAGCTCGTTGTCCGAGGAGGACTTCTTGAGGATCTGGGCCGCGAGAAGAAGCCCCGAGCCTTTGCCGCCGAGCTTTCCCTGGCTGCCGGCCGGGAAGATGATATGGTGCAACAGATCATAGAAATCGTTGACCGCGAGATACTTCTTGGCGATGTTGATGAAGCGCAGGTCGTCATTGAGGAGCTTGCGAACGAGCGACACGCGGAGCCCTTTTTCCCTGGCCGCCGGCAGGTTCAAGCCGTGCGGAGTCAGGTGATGAAATCGCTCGATGGCGTTGGTGATCTGGGCCAGTGTCGAAGCGGGATCTTCCAGGACCTTGACCAGAAAGTTGGAGCGATCTTCCATGATCCACTTCTGGATCGTGTCCAGGACTTCCTTCTCGCCCAAGGACCTGGCGGCCAACCGAAAGACGTCGTCGGAGATTCCCATGAGGTCGGTGGCGACCTCTGACGGCGACGGCCGGTTCATGCCCTGAAGACCATCATCTTGGTCATCCATCGAGGCCGGGCTGATCCTCTCCAGCAGGGCGTTGGCGTCCGCGATCCCGGACCAGGACAGATAGTTGAGCATTTTTCTGGAAATGTGCGACAAGAGCTTCAAGTCCGTCCGTCTCAAGAGGTCCAGCACGACCCAACTTTGACCGCGCTGTCCCTCACCAACGGCCTGCTTTTCGAACACGACCTTGAATCTCTCGAAGAAGATGCGGCGTTCGAGGCGGTCGGCGATGGTCTCGATGAGTTTGCGCTCTTCCCTCAAGAACGGACCTTCGTCGGCCGGGGGCCTCTCTTCGGTATAATAAACGCTGATCTTCCCGACGACTTCGTCCTGAACGGTGATATTGGCGCTTTGAACCCACGGGGTCTCTTTGAAGTTCGATGACTCGAACGATTGATCGGCGTAGGTGATTCTCGCCTGGCAGACGTCCGGATACTGCCATCCGGCCGGAATGGCCCGGACGATCCCCTCCAGAATGGCCGAGAGGGACGTGTCAGGCTTGTTGAAGAGCCCTTCGACTTCATAGAGACAGTTCAGCTCCTTGGCCCGCTCCTTGAGAGCGTAGAGGAGGTTCTCGACCGATTTGTCCATGATGTTTATGGAGACGTCCCTTATCCAGGTCGAGGCGCGCGAATGACGCCCCGGCCGCTCCTCCCATCGACCTTGATCTGCAGGGGGGTGGGCAACACGACGTGGCGGATAAACCGCGTCTCTTGTTCGCTCCTCTGCCGGTCTAACCACGCCCAGTCGACCGAATATTCACCTGAATCGGGAACGCTGAAATAGCAGACTTCGAAACTGCTGAGATTATGGAAGAAATGCGATCCCTGGCTCAACTCGGCCCTGAGTGTCGGGCCCGTCGCCTCTACGATCACTTTTGCCCCGCACACCTGTCCCCATTCGACCGGGATCCCGGCCGAGGAATCCGAACTCCCCCACCGGCCGAATCCGATGAGGACATAAGGACGTCCCTTGTCGAGGAGTTCTCTGTTCACGGTCTCCAATTCCAAGGCGATCCGCGGCGTGTCCTTGACTTCGAACTCCTGCGGCTTGACGTAGACGATGTCCCGGATCGTCTCGATGATCCCGTTCCCCAAGACGTTCTTGGAAGCGAGAAAGACATCCTTCGCTTTGAGCTCTTCTTCGGTGATCGCGATCTCCTCGCTGGGCACGACCATCGGTCGGACCTGGAGGAATCCGAAACGATGAGGGTCGAAGGTCGCGGCAAATTCGATCTCCACCGGAGCCCCGAGAGCCTCTTGAGATATCCGCAGGAGAGAGCTGATCACGTCATTCAAGGGAAGATCGTTCAGGACGAGGAGGCCGGCAAAGTTGAGCACCCTCGGCCCCGGCCGGCTCAAGCCCATGGAAATCCTCTCCTCCTGGGCATCAAAAACTGACGCCACGTGGCTAAGCGTGTCATCCGCCTCCGCATCGGAGAGATTCAGCTGTTGCAAGTACTCGGTTTCCTTGATGGGATCATAGGCCGGAGGCTTTCCCATGTTCACGGCCCAGAAATCGCTCTGACTTTGTTCGACGAGGTCGCCGGCAGAGGCAAAGGGCGCGCTGATGCTGGGATAAGCCGGCGAATAGGTCCAGCATCTTCCGCCGTCAACGATCGTTTTTCCCAAGCCCAAGGCCAGGCTGGCCATGCCGTCTTCAGGTCGAGAGCCGGCCACGGGATAGAAGTTGTACGATTTGGCGATGCCCGAGACGTTCGGATAGAAGCGATCCGCATGACGCAAACCGACGACCTCCTGGATGATCACGGCCATTTTTTCGTCGGTCGGGGAACGCCGGATCGCCTTGAGGTAATCCTTGGCCGACTTTGTGAACGTGGAAGCGTAGACGAGCTTGATGGCTTCCATCAATTTCTGAAAGCGGACGTCGGGGCTCGGCTGATTATTGGGGATCATCTTCGTGAAATAAACGCCGGCGAAGGGGTGGTTGAGGGCATCTTCCAGCATGCTGGAAGATCGGATGGCCAACGGCGTATGGACTTTTTCGATCAGGCGGCGCAAGTCGCCCAGGATCTCCATGGGCAACAGGGCCTTTTGGAAAGCCTGAGCGATCACGTCGTTGCCGGCTTCCGAGTAGGCCAGGTCGGCCAGAGCATTCCGCTGCAGGAAGGCATCGAAAACATCGGTGCGGATGACCGTCAGGGAAGGAATGCTGACTTGGATTGGTGCGGAACCCTGCGCGGGGAGCTTCGACCTCAAGATGCCCTCGATGAAGGCCAAACCGGCGGCTTTGGCGCCGATGAAGCCCGAGCCGATCGAAGTCAAGCGCCGGTCGGGGTTGAAAAAGTCCCCCCGGAACTCGTCCCGAATGTCTTGCCCGTGCCATGACCAGTGCGTTGGATTGCTCATTGATGCTGAACGCCCCCGGGATTCCTATTGTCCAAAGAACCGTAGAGGATCCCGCGTAATCCGTTCGGGGCAGAATCGGCTAGACCCATCCCCGATCCCTGCATGCTTGAGCGACTCGATTGATGGAGATGACATAAGCGGCATCTCTCATGTTCAATTTGTTCTTTCTCGAAAGTTCCCGGACCTCGATATAAGCCGACGTCATTTTGGCATCGAGCTTGGCGAGGACCTCGTCCTTCTCCCAGTAATAATTCATGTTGCTCTGGACCTGTTCGAAATAGCTGCATGTCACGCCGCCGGCATTGGCCAGGAAGTCCGGGATGGTGAGAATATCCCGCTGGCTGAGCACGGCATCGGCCTCGGGCGTCGTCGGCCCGTTGGCGCCCTCGGCGACGATCCTCACGCGCCTGCCGATGCTGTTCACGTTCTCGACCGTGATTTGATTCTCAATGGCGGCCGGGATGAGGATCTCGACATCCTGCTCGATCCAGGCTTCGCCGGGGAGCCTTTCATAGCCAAGATCCCTGGCCCTGGCTTGGTCAATGCCACCGAACGGGTCCGTGATTCCCAGGAGCTCTTCGAGGCGGATGCCCTGCTTCTTCCGATAGCTATAGGCCTTTTGATCAGCCTGATCCCAGCATGAAACACAGGTCACGGTCCCGCCCATCCGCTGGTAGAGCTCGATCGCATATTGGGCCACGTTGCCGAACCCCTGAACGCTGGCTTGGGTCTGCTCGGCCTTCAGCTTGAGGTCCTTGAGGGCTTCCCTGAGGGTGATGACGACTCCGTAGCCGGTCGCTTCTCGCCTGCCCTGCGAGCCTCCGACGCCGACGGGCTTGCCGGTGATGAAACCGGGATACTTGCCGCCATGAATGGTCTCGAACTCATCGAGCATCCACAGCATGCTCTGAGGACCCGTCATGACATCGGGGGCCGGAACATCCAAGTGGGGGCCGACATTCCTGGCCACCTGACGGACCCAGCCGCGGCAGAGCTGCTCATGCTCTCGCGGGCTCAAGTTGTGCGGGTCACACACGACGCCGCCCTCACTCCCGCCCAGCGGGATATCCACGACCGCGCATTTCCAGGTCATCCACATCGCGAGGGCACGAACCGTAAAAATGGTCTCCATCGGATGGAACCGGATCCCCCCCTTGCCGGGGCCCCGCGCATCGTTATGCTGGACCCTGAACCCTCTGAAGATCCGGACCTTGCCGTCGTCCATGCGGACGGGGATGCTGAAATGGTATTCCCTCATGGGGTAACGGAGCAAATCTCGGCTTGCCTTGTCCAGATTAAGAAGGTCGGCCACCCGGTCAAACTGAGCCTGGGCGATTTCGAATGGATTATAGGATTTATCAGCCATCAGCTCCCACCTTCCGATTCTCGGTTCATGGTCCGAAGCGCAGAATGAAAGGAAAGCAGAGGATTGCGACCGAGCCAATCCATGTTTAGCAAAAGCGGCCGAGAAAATCAAGGAATGCGTTTTGCCTCGGCCCATGCCGCAGGCCCCCGGGCGCAATCAGGGGAGTTTGGCTCAGAGAAAGTTGACGAAGTCGGAGGTTTCAGCCTATACTTATAGGTTGATAGAAGAGATTGATGGGCGGCCGAAAGGACGGCGGGCGGCGACTCGCGAGCCGCGAGGACTGGCCCCCGTTCTGGAGCCCAAGTTCGCCGGCTCGGCTTCTCGGCCGGCGGAATGTCGAGGATCGTAATCATGGAGACAAAGGCGCCAGCGTCATTCATCCACGTCTATTGCCCGGAACTCATGGCCATGATCAATCCGGGAGAATGGACGGATTGCCCTTACTACCGTGGTCAGCCGCTCGACATGTCGAAAACCGACGAGGCCCTGAAACAGATCTTCCGCTGTCATGTCCAATGCGATTGCAAGATCCTTTATCGGTATTTCGACAACGGAACAATGGTCGAAAGAGTCCAGGATTCCGTCGAGAATGCGGAAAGCCTCCGGCGGATCCTCTCTCTGGTCATGAAGCCATCGAAAAAGCCCGGGAAAACAAGAAAAAAGAGGATTCTCATCGTGGACGATGACGTCGATTTCTTGGAAATGCATACGGCCGTTTTGTCGAACAGAGGATACTCCGTGATCACGGCCCAGAATTCAAAAGAATGTCTGGAGAAACTAAAAAAAGCCCGGCCCGACGTCGTGGTCTTGGATGTCATGATGGAACAATTCGACGCCGGCTTCGAAGCGAGCAAGAAGATCAAGAAAGAATGCCCTAGGCTCCCGGTGATCTTGTTGACGTCGATCGGCGCCCAGACAGGTCTGGAATTCTCCTCCAACGCGGAAATCCTCAAGGCCACGGGCGCTGATGTGCTCCTGGACAAGCCCGTCAGCCCCAAAGTCTTCATCGACGAAATCGAAAAATTGACGGCTGGCAGGCCGCGGGGCTAAGGCTTCCCCGACGTCCATGGATATCCTCAGCGTCTCGGAAACGAAGTGCCGTCGATGTTACCGGTGCGTCCGCGGCTGTCCGACCAATGCCCTCAAGATCGACCAGGGAAAGGTCAAGCGCACGTGGAGCCGGTGCATTCTCTGCGGCATGTGCTATCAAGACTGTCCCCACGAGGCGGTGAGCGCCCATACCGGGCTCAAGAACGTCTTGGGGCTTCTCGATTCCGGCCAGAAGGTTGTTGTCTGCCTGGACCCGACGTTTCCGGCCGTGCTGGACAAGGGAACCCCCGGCCAACTCGTCACGGCCCTGAAGAAGCTCGGCTTTCATGAAGTCTGGGAAGCCGCGGTCGGAGGGGAAATGGTCGCCCGGGCGTACGGGTCCTGGATCGGCGAACATCCACAGTCCTCATGGATCTCCTCATTCTGTCCGTCGCTCGTCTTTTACATCGAGAAGTTCGTGCCCCAGCTGGCCGGCCGTCTCCTGCCGATCGTTTCTCCCATGGTCGCCTGCGGCATGGCGGTCAAACAGCTCAGGGGACCCGAAACCAAGGTGGTTTTTGTCGGGTCGTGCATCTCCAGGATCTGGGAGCGCATGAGGGGCCATGGAAGGGACTATATCGATCACGTCCTGATCTACCACGATATCACGAATGCCCTCAAGGCGAGGGGAATCGATCGTGAAAAGCAAGAGCCGTCGGAGTTCGACGGACCACGGAGCCGCCCGGGACGGATCTTGGGCATTTCCGGCGGCATGAGCAAGTGCGCGGGGATCGACCAAGACCTCCTGAATTTGGACTACGTCGTGGAGGCGGGAGCGGCGGAAGCCATGCGGGCCGTCAAGCAACTCCAGGAAGGGAAGCTCCGGACCAGGTTTCTGGACTTGCTGTTCTGCAAAGGATGCATCAACGGCCCCGTCACGGACAAGAAGATCTCCGGTCCCAGCCGGAAGCAGATCATCGTCGATTACGTCAAGTCCGCGGACGTCGCGCCGCCGGCGCGGGGGATGGACAATTTCGAGGCCCTGGCCCGGCTCCCTCTGAAGAGGAGCTTCTTCGCCCGGGACGTGGCCATGCCCGACCCGACGAACGCCGAAATCGAGGCCATCCTCGTCCAACTGGGAAAGACCTATCCCGCGCAGAACCTGGACTGCGGCGCCTGCGGTTACGACTCCTGCTGGGACAAGGCCAAGGCCGTCGCCCAAGGATTGGCCGAGATGGAAATGTGTCATCATTATCTTCTCGAGACTCTCCAGGGCCTTTACTCCCGGTTGGAAAGATCCCATCAGGCGCTCAAGAACTCTCACGAGGAGCTGGCGCAGGCCCAACGGCAACTGATCCAGACCGAAAAAATGGCTTCTCTCGGCCAGCTGGCCGCCGGCGTCGCCCACGAGTTGAACAATCCCATCGGAACGATCATGATGTTCAGCCGCATGCTCCAACGTGAGATCGGCCAGAACGATAAATGGGGGAACGACATTTCCCTCATCGTCCAGGAATCGGACCGGGCGGCAAAGATCGTCAAGGACCTGCTGAGCTTCTCCAAGGAGACCAAGATCCGGCCTGGGCTGGTCAACATCAACCGGGTCATCGAGGAGGCCTTATCGCTCCTCGTCAATCAATCTCTCTTCCACAACATCGATGTCCAACTCCGCCTCGACCCGTCTCTCCCGATGACCTTTGCCGACCCCGACCTCCTGAAACAGGTCTATTTCAATATCATTCTGAACGGCGCTCAGGCCATGGACGGGAAAGGGACCCTGACGATCGAGAGCCGGAACGTCGACCAGGGGAAGACGATCGAGATCCGGATCAAGGATACCGGGAAGGGGATCCCCGAGAGAGACCTCCCCCGGCTCTTTGACCCGTTCTTCACGACAAAGGAGAAAGGGACCGGACTCGGATTGGCTCTCGTCTATGGGATCGTGTCCAAGCACAAGGGGGCCGTTTCCGTCGAAAGCCGTTTGGGAGAGGGAGCCACATTCATCATTCTCTTGCCGGTGCTCGGCCAGAAAGAATGGCTTCAAGGCGAAAGCCCGATCGTGGAGTTTAAGCCCGTTTCTGAAGGGAAGGACTATGAGGTCCAAAGAAAAGATCTTATTGGTTGACGACGACCTCGATTTTCTGGAGATGCACAAGGCCGTCCTGGCGAGTCACGGTTATGACGTCCTGACGGCCAGGAGCGGCCAGGAAGGCCTGGAGCGTGTCCGCGCCGAAATGCCGGACATGATCATCCTGGACCTGATGATGGAAAAGCACGATGCCGGCTTTTCTTTCAGCCAGAAGATCAAGACCGACCCGTTGTTCAAGTCGATCCCGATCCTGATGGTGACATCCGTGGCCGAGGCCACCGGCTATCGCTTTTCTCTGCCGGAGGACGGATATTGGATGAAGACCGACGACTTTCTCGATAAACCCGTTCCGCCGGACGTCCTCATCGAACGCGTCGAAAAGCTCCTCAAGGACAGGAAGAGCTCCACGTGAATAGCCAAGCTCATATTCTTGTCGTCGACGACGAACCGGGCATTCGGGAGGGGTGCCGGCGCGTTCTCCAGGAGGAAGGGCACGCCATCGACTTGGCTGAGGATGGCAAGGTCGGGCTTCAGAGAGTCCGGGAGAGGTCCTACGATCTCATTTTGGTCGACCTGATGATGCCGGACATCGGCGGCCTGGACTTGATCAAGAGCATCCATTCCATCGACCCCGAGATCATCATTGTCGTCATCACCGGGTACGCGACCATCGAAACGGCCGTCGAAGCGATCAAGAGGGGCGCCTACGACTATCTGCCCAAACCCTTCCCGCCGGAAACGTTGGCGGCCTTGGTCAAGAGAGGGTTGGAAATACGGGACCTTCGGCTGGTCGCCCAAAAGCTCTTCAACGAACGGGAGCAGAGGCTCTTGGAGCTCGCGAGCGAAAAGAGCCGGATCCGGACGATCATCGGCTGCATGGCGGACGGGATTCTCGTCACCAATCTCGAACGGCAATTGGTCCTCTGGAACGCCTCCGCCGTGAAGATGCTGAAACTCCGAGGCACGCACGAATCGGGGCAGCCCCTCGACCACTACATCAAGAACAAGGCTCTCATCGAAACGCTGGAAAAGCTCTTGAGCTCGGAGGACGCCAACGTCTCGATGATCAGCCAGGAAATTCAGACGGACGACCCGCAGGCCGTCTTGATGGCCCATATGGCGCCCGTCCGTGATGAACAGGGCACGCTGCTCGGAGCCGTCACGGTCATCCGCGACGTCACCAAACTCAAGGAGATCGAGAAGATCAAGTCTCAGTTCGTCTCCATGGTCGCCCACGAGCTCCGGTCCCCCCTGGCGGCGATCGAAGGCTGGCTGGATGTCGTCCTGTCCGGAGAAGGCGGCGGAGATGATAGGCAGAGACACGAGTGGCTTCTCCGGGCCAAGGAACGTGCCAGATCCCTGCTGGCCTTGGTCAATGACCTTCTGGAGATCAACAAGATCGAGGCCGGCAAGGTCGCCCAGAAGATGGAAGCCGTTGACGTCGCCAAGGTCATCGCCAAGACCATCGAATTCCTTAAGCCGGAGGCCGACAAGAAGCTCATAACGTTCAAAACGAAATGGCCCGATCCTGTTCCGTCCGTCCGGGCCGATGTCCAGGACATGGAGAAGCTCTTCACGAATTTGATCAGCAATGCGATCAAGTACAACGTGGACCACGGGACCATCACGGTCACGGCGACCGCGGATGATCACTTCGTCTGTGTTCATATCGCGGACACGGGCATCGGAATATCCCCGGCGGACCTGCCGCGGATCTTCGACGACTTTTTCCGCGTCGAAAATCAGAAGACAAGCAAGATCAGCGGCACGGGTTTGGGGCTGACCATCGCCAAAAAAGTCGTCGACTCCCATTTCGGGCATCTCGAGGTCGAGAGCCAGCCGGAGAAGGGAAGCACTTTCACCGTGTCCCTCCCTCGCCACCTCATGAAGACATAGCGACGTCCCCCAAGATATGGAAACGAGAATGTCCCACCGAACCAACGAAATCCTGCGGAAGGAACGGCTGGCCCCAGCCATCACCCTCTTCGAGATCTACGCTCCCCTCATTGCCGAGACGGCCCGGGCGGGCCAGTTCGTCGTTGTCCGGACCGACGATTACGCCGAGCGGCTCCCGCTCACGGTCGCCGACCGTGATCCCGGCCGGCAGTCCATCACGCTCATCATCCAGGTCGTCGGCGTGTCGACCCGGAAAATGGACGCGGCCAATGTCGGAGACGTCTTCCTGGACATCGTCGGACCCTTGGGACGCCCGACGGAGATCGGCCGGGTCGGGACCGTCGTCTGCATCGGCGGTGGTGTCGGCGTCGCCCCGGTCTATCCCATCACCAAAGCGCATCAAGCGGCCGGAAACCGCGTCATTTCGATCATCGGGGCCAGGACCAAGGAGATGATCATCCTGGAAAAGGAAATGCGCGCCGCGAGCGACGAGCTTCGTATCACCACGGATGACGGGACGGCCGGCCGCCACGGATTTGTGACGGATGAGCTCCGGAAGCTGATCGATGACAAGGTGCGGATCGACGCCGTCGTGGCCATCGGACCCGGGATCATGATGAAGGCCGTGTCCGACCTCACGCGGCAATGCGGCATTCCGACGCTCGTCAGCCTGAATTCGCTGATGGTGGACGGGACCGGCATGTGCGGCTGCTGCCGCGTGACCGTCGGGAACACGACGAAGTTCGTCTGCGTCGACGGGCCGGAGTTTGACGGCCATCTCGTCGATTTTTCCGAGCTCCTCAAGAGAACCGAAATGTACAGGCGTGAGGAGCATCGGGCCATGTGGGATCATGAATGCCGGCTCCTGGAAGCCGAAAAGAACCTTAAGAAGGCCGCCCGGCGGGAGCCCATGCCGAAGCAGGACCCGAAGCTCCGGGTTCAGAACTTCAACGAGGTCGCCCTCGGATATAGCAAAGAGCAGGCGGTCCGGGAAGCCTCTCGGTGTCTCGCCTGCAAGAAGTCGCCCTGCGTCGCCGGCTGCCCCGTCGACATCGACATCCCCGGATTCATCGATCTCATCCGCAAGGGCGATTTCATCGGGGCCATTCACCGGATCAAAGAAAAGAACAGCCTTCCCGCCGTGTGCGGGCGCGTGTGCCCCCAGGAAGAACAATGCGAGGCGACGTGCGTCTTGGCGAAGAAAGGACAGCCCATCGCCATCGGCCGCTTGGAGCGCTTCGTGGCGGACCATGAATTCCAGCAAGGCGATGTCCGCGTGCCCCCAAACGCGGCTCCGACGGGGAAAAAGGTCGCCGTCATCGGGGCGGGTCCCGCGGGCTTGACCGCGGCCAGCGATCTCGCCAAGATGGGACACGGCGTCATCGTCTTTGAAGCCCTGCACAAGTCGGGAGGAGTGCTGGTCTATGGCATTCCCGAGTTCCGGCTTCCCAAGTGGATCGTCCAGCGCGAAAGCGAATACATCGTCAAGCTCGGGGCGGAGATCCGCGCGAGCCAGGTCGTCGGGACGTCCTTCACGATCGATGACCTCCTCAAAAACGGCGTGGATGCCGTCTTCATCGGCACCGGCGCCGGCTTGCCGTACTTCATGAAGATCCCCGGGGAGAACCTGAACGGGGTCTATTCGGCGAACGAGTTTCTGACCCGCGTCAACCTGATGCGGGCCTATCTCTTCCCGGAGTACCGCACGCCGATTCATTACGGGCGGAATATCGCCGTCGTCGGGGGCGGGAATGTCGCCATGGACTCGGCCCGCACCTCGCTCCGCCTGGGGGCGGAAAACGTCTATCTGATCTACCGCCGGGCCCGGGAGCAGATGCCCGCCCGGGCCGAGGAAATCGAGAACGCTTTTGAGGAAGGCGTCCAGCCGCACTTGCTGACCAACCCCATTCGGATTCTGGGGAATGACCGAGGATGGGTCAAGGGCATCGAATGCATCAAGATGGAGTTGGGGGAGCCGGATGCCTCCGGCCGCAGGCGTCCCGTTCCGGTCAAGGGGTCGGAACACGTCATCGACGTCGATATGGTCATTGTCGCGATCGGACAGGGACCCAATCCGCTGTTGACGTCGGCGACCCCCGACCTGAAGCTGACTCAATCCGGGAACATCGTCGCCGACGAACAGACCGGGAAGACCTCGAAGAAGGGTGTTTTTGCCGGGGGCGACATTGTCACCGGGGCGGCCACGGTCATTCTGGCCATGGGCGCGGGCCGAAAAGCCGCCCGGGCGATCGACGAGTACTTGAAGACCGGTCAGTGGTAAGCGCGGTCGCCGAAGATCGTGTCGAGCCGGACGGCTTTTGAGCTTCGACCCTCAGCCTTGGGACGCCAGCGCCTTCCTCAGGCGGTGGGCGGAATCGGCGATAGACTCCCGAAGGTAGCGAGAGGGTTCGCCCTCGGTTCGAGAGATGGGTCCTTCCGACCCCTTTTCGACGCGAACGACGACGAACACCGGGCCGTCTCCCGAAAGGACTTCAAGTAGCCGCCGTTCGTACTCCTCGGCGCGGTCGAAGGCATAGACGCGCTCGAAGCCTGCACCGCGGGCCAGCGCGGCAAAGTCGATCCGGGCGGCCGCGGGAATGGGGAGGTTCCCCGTAATTTCATAGGTGTCGTTCTCGACGACGAAAAGGACCAGGTTCGCCGCCGCCGAATCGACGACCGTCGCCAGGGTTCCGAGCGTCATCAGCATGCTGCCGTCCCCGTTCAGGCAGATGACCTTGCGCCGGGGCTGGGCGAGGGCGATCCCCAGGGCCAAGTCCGCCGTGTGACCCATGGCGCTGTCGGCCGAGGCGAAATCCAGCTCGCTCGACGAGTGCCGACCCCACGGACGGGTCACGCTCATGCAGGTCACGACGACGGCATCGCCCCGCAGTCCCGCCAGCGGTTTGAGGAGTTGTTCCTTGGTCAGCACGTTCGCCTCAAAGGGCCTTCAACACATATCGCCGGTGACGAGCAGCGCGACCGGCCGCGAGTCCCGCCGCGCCCGCGCGAACGCTTTGGGGATGTTCGACAGGTCTGCGTCGGAATGGAGCCACTCAAAGGGAAGGCCCCAGGCCTGCAAGGTCGGCTCGGTGATGAGGGCAGCCGAGTCCACGGCGGCCTCGCTGAAGACGTCGGCGTCGGGCAATTTCGATGCCGCACGAATCACGGGCCTCGGCATCTTCGCGTAACCGCGATAGGTGATCAGGCAGAGGAGCGGAACGCGCATGCGCTGGGCCGTTCCCCGGAGGGAGTCTCCGCTTTCGAGCAGCCCCGTGTTCTGGACGAGGACGGCGGCGCTGCCGCCCCCGATCCAGAAGCCCGAGGCGAGAGCGAACGCTTCCCCCTCCCGGGTGACCTCGACGAACCGCATCGCACCGTCCCTTCTCAGAAGAGCGATCAGGCCGGCGGACGAGTTGTCGGGCAAGCCCGCGACGCAGCCCAGGCCGCAGCCTTTCAATTCTCGAAGGACCAACCGGGCGCTCACCATGATTGACCCCGCCGTCCTTGACGCTCGCTCGATATCGCGCCAGGCCGGGCTCTCCCGCCGAAGTCAGGGACGGAGGTACTTATCGATCTGGGCGGCCGCCGTCCGCGCGTCTCCCATGGCCAGGATGACCGTTGCCCCGCCCCGGACGATATCGCCGCCGGCGAAAACTCCCGGCAGGCTGGTCGCCATCGTCGTCCAGTCAACCTCGACGTTGCCCCACTTGCCGACCTTGAGGCCGGGCGTCGTCTGGGGAATGATGGGATTCGGGCTCTGGCCGATAGCGCACACGACAAGGTCGACCTCCATCGTATACTCGGAACCCGGGATCGGAACGGGCCGGCGGCGTCCGGAGGCGTCCGGCTCTCCCAGTCCCATCTTCTGGCATTCCATGGCCTTGACGCGTCCGAACTCGTCGCCGAAGTAGCGCAAAGGAGTCGTCAGCAGCTGGAACTCGATCCCTTCCTCCTCGGCGTGGTGGATCTCCTCGATCCTCGCGGGCATCTCGGCGTTTGACCGGCGGTAGACGATGACCGCTCTTTTGGCGCCCAACCGCTTGGCCGTCCGGACGGAATCCATGGCCACGTTTCCGCCGCCGATGACGGCCGCCGTGCTCGCTTTGATAACCGGCGTATCGTAAGCCGGGAAATCGTAGGCCCGCATGAGGTTGACGCGCGTCAAGTATTCGTTGGCCGAGTAGACTCCGACCAGGTTCTCGCCGGGGATCTTCATGAAATTCGGCAGCCCCGCGCCCGAGCCGATGAAGAAAGCCTGGTAGCCTTCGGCCGTGAGGTCTTCGATCGTCGCCGTCAGGCCGACGACGAAACTCGTCCGGATCTCGACGCCCAGCCGCTTGAGGTACTCGACCTCGGCCTTAAGGATGGCCTTGGGAAGCCGGAACTCGGGGATGCCGTAGATCAGGACGCCGCCCGATTCGTGGAGCGCCTCGAAGATCGTGACCTTGTGGCCGAGCTTGGCCAGGTCGCCGGCGACCGTCAGCCCCGACGGCCCGGCCCCGATGACGCCGACTTTCTTTCCGGTCGGCGGCGGAAGGGGCGGCATCTCCAGGGAGCCGCTACCGCGCTCGAAATCGGCCGCGAAGCGCTCCAGGTTGCCGATGGCCACGGAGATCCCGGTCGCCTTCTTCAGCGAACAGACTTCTTCGCACTGAGACTCCTGGGGGCAGACGCGGCCGCAGATGGCCGGGAGCGAGTTCGTCTCTTTGAGCTTCCAGGCCGCCTCCAGGAAGCGGCCGGCTTCGATGAGCTTGAGGAAGCCCGGGATGTCGATGGAGACGGGGCAGCCGGTGACGCACTGGGGGTTGGCGCAATCGAGGCAGCGCCGAGCTTCCTCTTGCGCCATCTCGGGCGTCAGGCCGAGGTTGACTTCCTTGAAATCGCGGTTGCGCACGTCGGGGGGACGCTCCGGCATCCTGCGGCGGCCGATCTTCATCCGTTCCTTGACGGGGAGGGCCCGGCGCAATTCCTTGCGCCACTCCTGCTCAAACCCCGCCCTCAGCCGGGCCTTTTCCTCGGCTGTCAGCTCTTTCTTCTCGTCCTCGGCCATGTCTCTTCTTCCGTTCCCTAGGGAAGCTCGGTCTCCTCGTAGCGGCAGAGGGATTGGATCTCGTCGTCGAAATAGGACTTCCGCCTCAGGAAGAGCTCGTCCCAGTCCACCTCGTGGCCGTCGAAGTCGGGCCCGTCGACGCAGGCGAACTTCGTCCGGCCGGCGGCCGTGCAACGGCAAGCGCCGCACATGCCCGTTCCGTCGACCATGATCGGGTTCAAGCTGACGATAGTCTTGATGCCCAGCGGCTTGGTGACCCGGGAGCTGGCATACATGAGATAGGTGCAGCCGACGGCGATGACGCGGCTCACCGGGGCCTCGGCGGCCAGGATCTCCTCGAGCGGGCCCGGGACAAAACCACTGGCCCCGAGGGCGTGGTCACGCGAAGAGAAGCGTACCTTGTCGCAGACCGAAAGATACCGGTCCTTCCAGTAGATGAGATATTCCGCCTTGGCGTCGAGCAGGGCGATGACCCGGTTCCCGGCCGCCTTGAGCTCCCGGGCCACGGGCCAGAGAGCGCCGATGCCGAAGCAGCCGGCGGCGAGGACCACGGTCCCGAACTTGGCGATCTCGGACGGCCGGCCCAGCGGTCCGACGAAGACCGGGACCTCATCGCCGGGATTGAGGGCCGCGAGCTTGCGCGTCGTCGTGCCCACGACGAGGATGATCGACGTGACCGAACCGCGGGCGGCGTCCCAGTCGGCGATCGACAGCGGAATGCGTTCGCCCCGTTCTTCGGGCATGACGATGACGAACTGCCCCGGCCGGCACTTTCTTGCCACATCGGGGGCGTGGATCTCGATCGAATGCAGGTTGGGAACGAGTCGGTCCCTGGCCAGTATCTTGGGCATCATCGTCCTCGCACGAGCCTCAGACTCTTGTTCTCCCTGGCCAGGCGAAGGCCCCGGTATTCGTCCGGACCCACGGGAGCGGATGCCAGGCGTTCGGCGTTCCCGCCGGAGGCGGCTTCGGCTCTGATGAGGGCGGCTCGAACCGGCGGCCCGTCCTTGACGAAGACTCCCTCCGGCCGGCCGGGAAGGGCGGCGATGTCCCCGAAGGCGCGAACGGCAGCGGCCAGGTTCTTCCTGATCTCGTCGACCGAGGCGTTGCCGAATTCGGAAGCGCCCATCCTCCCGGCTAGGTCCCTCAGGATGAGCCATCCGGGCCTGGCTTCTCCCGCCGGGGCGATCCCGGCCCCGGTGAGCTGGGCGCGGCCTTCGGCGTTAACGAAGATCCCATCCGATTCGAAGGATGTCGTTTCGGGGAGGACGATGTCTGCGATCTCCGTGTTTTCGTCGTCGTAGGGGCCTTGCACGATAACGAGGTCCATCCCCGTGCGCGCCGGCGAGGGGCCGGGCCCGGCCAGATAAAGAGCCCTGACTCTGCTCGAACCGGCCTTAGCGGTTTTCGGGACGGCCGAGCCCTCGCTCGAAAAGGCCCGGGCGATTTCTAGAGCGCCGCGGAGGTTGGCTTCGGTCCCCAGCGGGATCATCCGGGCTCCCGCGAGCGCGGCCAGGTTCCAGAGCGAAGCCAAATCCTCGCGCCACCCGGATGTCCTTAGGAATTCCGGACCGAAGAAAAAATAGGAGGGCCTGCGGGTCATGAGCAGATGAGCGACCTCGAGGAGTTCATTCTCCGATACACCGATGCCCCGGAGGGCCAAGGTGGGGTCGAAATCCTTGAAGGCAGCCCTGAATCCCCCGATCCCGGCGAGTCTAGCGGCTTTCATGGCCGGGCTTTTCAGAATGACCGCAGTGAGCGCGTCGAGGAAAGCCCCTTCCTTTCCGGAAAGAACCCGGGCGGTGATGGCCGCCCAGCCGCCGGGCCTCACGGCCCCGGCCCCGACCCGGACGAGCGAAGCCCCATCCCGGACGGCCCGATAAACCGCGAGCCCTAGGATGGGCTGCGTTTCCGGCAGGTCCTCGCCGAACTGCAAGATCACGCCGGCTCGGCCGATATCAGCGATCCTAAAATTCAGCGCCGCGTCCTGACCCGCGCTCTCGCCCAGCCCGCGCAGCCTGGCGGCCGGCGACTCGGCCCAGGGGCCGCTGACGCCCGCCGCCTTCAGGACCGAGGCCGCGAAGCGGTGGAGGGCAAAAAGATCCTCACAAGAGCTCTGGGCCGAGCCGGCCACGGCGATCTCTCCGGCGCCTAGAGCCGAGAGCCGCTTGGCCGCCGTGTCCAGCGCCTCTTCCCAGGTGGACTCCTGGAGCCGGCCGTCCTTCCGGACCATCGGCCTGAGCCGGCGGCGCTCGTCGTAGACCGCGGCCTTGACCAGGAACCTGCCCTTGACACACGCCTGTCCGCTGTTCACAGGGCCCTCGGGGTCGGGGCCGGTCCAAAGGATCCGGCCGCCTCTTAGCTCGAGGCGCAGGCGGCAACCCTGGGCGCAGAGGGGGCAAAGAGCCGGCTTTTCCTCATCCGGCCGCCGTCCGTAGCGCGCGGCCCGCTCGGCGAGCGAGCCCGTGGGGCAGACATCCACGCACGCGCCGCAAAAGCGGCAGCCCGAGTCGAGCAGGCGGCGCTCGATGGCCGTGCCGATGACGGTATCGGAGCCGCGCGAGACGAAGGTCAGCACGGACGCTCCTCTGACTTCCTGGCAGACACGGACGCAGCGCCCGCAGAGGATGCAGAGGCTGTTATCACGGTCGATGAAGGGGTCGTCCCGACGGATTTCGCCCGGCCGCCGGAGCGAAGGGAAGGGAACGTGCTTGATTCCGACCGCCTCGACGGCCTTTTGGAGCTGGCAGCGGCCGTTCACGGGGCACAGGACGCAGCCCGTGACCTCGCCCGTTTTGCGGATGGTCGCTTTGTATTCATCGCAGGACGGTTTTTCCGCGCAAATGAGGCAGGCGTTCGGGTGTTCGGCCAGGATGAGCTCGAGGATCCCCCGCCGCAGGGCTTGGATCTCCGGTGTCGCCGTGAGAACTTCCATGCCGTCGTCCGCCGTCGTGTAGCAGGCGGGGACGTAGCCCCTCCGGCCCTTGACCTCGACGAGGCACAGCCGGCAGGCGGCGAAGGGCTCGAGCGCGGCATGGTCGCAAAGGGAGGGGACGTAGATCCCGTTGGCGCCCGCGACCTCCAGGATCGTGGGCCGCCCCTCGAAATCGACCGGCCGCCCGTCTATGGTGATCTTCATTTCGAGTCCCGTGCGGGCGGTCCGCCGGCGGCCGCCCGCCGCTTTTCTCCCGTATACTTCGAAACGGCGCGGATCTTCGGCGGGCAGACGTTAAAGCACGTGCCGCACTTGATGCACGCGGCTTGGTCGATGACGTGAACTTTCTTGTGCTCGCCGGCAATGGCGTTGACCGGGCAATTCTTGAGGCAGAGCAGGCAGCCGACGCACTTTGACGGCTCGACATAGTAGGCGATGAGGTTCTTGCAGACGAGGGCGGGGCAGCTCCGGTCGGCGATGTGGGCCTCGTATTCGTTGCGGAAATAGCGGAGAGTCGAAAGGACGGGGTTGGGCGCCGTCTGGCCGAGGCCGCAGAGGGAGCCCTGCCGGACCGTCAGGGCCAGCTCTTCGAGTCTCTTCAGGTCCTCTTCGCTTCCCTCCCCGCCGACGATCCGGGCCAGGATCTCGGCCATGCGGCGCGTGCCGATCCGGCAGGGGGCGCATTTCCCGCAGGATTCCTCCTGGGTGAAGCGAAGGAAATAGAGGGCGATGTCCACCATGCAGGTGTCCTCGTCCATCACGATCATGCCGCCCGAACCCATCATGGCCCCGGCCCGGGTGAGGCTCTCGTAGTCCACGGGGAGATTGAGAAGCTCCTTGGGGATGCAGCCGCCCGAAGGTCCGCCGATCTGGATGGCCTTGAACTCCCGGCCGTGCGGGGTGCCGCCGCCGATGCCGAAGACGATCTCTCCCAGGCTGATCCCCATCGGCACCTCGACGAGCCCCGTATTGTTGATCTTGCCGACGAGCGAGAAGATCTTCGTCCCCTTGCTCGTTTCCGTGCCCAACCCGGCGAACCAGGCGGCGCCCCTCCGGATGATCCCCGGAACGTTGGCCCAGGTCTCGACGTTGTTGATCACCGTCGGCTTCCCCCAGAGGCCATGCCGGGCGGGATAGGGCGGCCGCTGCCTGGGAAAAGCCCGCTGGCCCTCAATGGAGGCGATGAGCGCGGTTTCTTCGCCGGAGACGAAGGCCCCCGCGCCCCGGACGATCTCGAGGTCGAACCCGAACCCCGTGCCCAGGATATCCGGGCCCAGCAGCCCGAGCTCGCGGGCCTGACCGATGGCGATGCCCATGCGCTTGACGGCAAGGGGATATTCGTCCCGGATGTAGACGAACCCCCTCTCCGACCCGATCGCCTTGGCCCCGATGGTCATCCCTTCAATGACGGCGTGGGGGTCGGCCTCGAGCACGGACCGGTCCATGAACGCTCCCGGGTCGCCCTCGTCGCCGTTGCAGATCAAGTACTTGGGCGTCGCTTCCTCGCGCTGGCAGAGGGCCCATTTCTTGCCCGTCGGGAATCCGGCGCCGCCCCGTCCGCGAAGTCCGGAGTCCGTGACCTCGGTGATGATCTCGGCCGCCGTCATGGCCGTCAGGGCCTTGCCCAGCCCTTCGTAGCCGTCGTAGGCGATGTACTCCTCGATCTTCTCGGGGTCGATGCGGCCCCTGTTCCGGAGGACGATGAGCCGCTGGTGCTTGAAAAACTCGATATCCGCCATTCTCGGGACGGGGGTCTTTCTGGCCGGAGGGACGTACATGAATCTTTCGACCGGACGCCCCTTGATCAAGTGCTCTTCGACCAGGAAAGGCACGTCCTCGACCTTCAGGCGTTGATAAAAGACGCCGTCCGGCTGGACCATCAGGATCGGCCCTCTCTCGCAAAAGCCGTTGCAACCGGTGGCAACGATGAGGACTTCATCCTGAAGCCCTCGGCGCGCCACCTCCTTCTCCAGCGCCTCCTTGAGAGCGAAGGCGCCGCAGGAAACGCACCCCGTCCCGGCGCAGACGAGCAGGTGCGTGCGATAATGTTCCATGGCTCTCCTCTATGCCTTTCCCTTTCCGTCCTTCACGGTCGCCAAGACCGCGTCGACCTTGATCTCGCTCATCTGACCGTAATAGCGGCCGTCGACGACGGCGAGCGGCGCCAGCGCGCACGCGCCGAGGCAGTTGACCCGCTCCAGGGTGAATCCCTTGTCCGGCGATGTTTCGCCGGCCCCGATCCCGAGCCTTCGTTCGAAATGCTCCAGAATGATGGCGCCTCCCCGGACGTGACAGGCCGTCCCCATGCAGACGGTGCAGATGTGGCGCCCGCGCGGCTTCAGGTGGAAAGACTTGTAAAAAGTGGCGACGCTCCAGACGTGGGCCGGCGGGATGTCCAACTCGCGCGCCACCTCGTCGAGGGTCTCGGCCGAGAGCCACTGACGCTCGTCCTGGATGTCCTGCAGGATGGGGATCAGGGCGCGCTTCTCGCCATGATACTTGGCGAGGACGCGCTGGACGGCCGTCGGACCGGACTTCACCTCAGGCTCCTTTTCGAAAAAAGGGTTCCTTTTCGGCCGAGGCCAGCCATGCCCCTATTCTGCGTCATTCACGGCATAACTTACTGAAAAGCCGAAAAGCTTGTCAAAGGTTATTTGACGGCCGGCGGCGGCGCTGCCGGAACATGTGGGGACCGGACAATGGGTCTGATCTCGGTTCACGGGGCGCCTTCATCAGTACATGGTTTCGCACCCGACCGCCAGGGCATATTCCGGAACCAGGCGGCCGCCCAGGACATGCTCGGCGAAGATCTTCCGCATCTTGGCCGGCGTGAGGTCGACGTACTTGACGGGAGGCTGGCCTTTGGACTCGACCGTCACCATCGGCTCCCGGTTGCACAGCCCGGCGCAACCCGAGGTGGCGACAACGACGTCCTGGACGTTGCTCTTCCGGATCTCGTCGAGGAGGGCGTCCATGACGTCGCGGGCGCCCGCGGCGATGCCGCACGTCCCCATGTGGACCGTCACCTTGGCCCGGCCCTCGCTCTCGCGGATCGTCGTCAGGGTCTTTGCTTCTTCGCGGATCCTCGCCAGATCCTGGATGCGGAGCTTTTTCTTCTCGGCCATCAGCGTTCCTTTGCCCTTGTCTTCTGAGATGTTGACGACTTTCCGGATGGTAGCGCGGCCATGGGACGCGACGACAGCGATGAGGAACGGTTTATACCAGAACGAACTCGGCTTTGTCAAGAATCACGCCGTCCTTGAACGGTCCCCGGCGTTCAAGAGTCCTCGACCTCGACTTCGATCTTCTCGACGACGAGGTCCATGCCGCCGACGAGCTCGACGTCCTTCGAGCCGCACGCGGCGCAGGCGGCGGCCGGGTCCTCGCGGAAGGACGTGCCGCCGCACCCCCGGCAGCGGAAGTCGAACGGCGCGACCACGATCTCGAGCCGGGCCCCCTCGGCCAGGGTCCCCTTTTTGTAGGCGTCGAACGCGGACCGCAGGAGCTCGGGGACGACGCCCGAGAGGCGGCCGACGCGGAGCGTCACGGCCGTGATGCGGGCGTCCTTGTATCCTCGGGCGTTCTCCTCGAGGATCTCGAAGAGGCTGGCGGCGAGGGACAGCTCATGCACGGGCGGCCCGCTCCGCGGCCAGGGCCTCGGCGAAGAACGCGGCCAGCCCGTCCATGCCCTCGCCCCGCAGGGCGGAGACGCGGAAGACCCTGAGCCGCGGGTTGATGGCCAGGGCCTCCCGGGCGGCCCCGGCCGGGTCGAAGGGCAGGTACGGGATGAGGTCGGCCTTGGTTAGGATGAGGACGTCGGCCGTGGCGAAAGCCTGCGGGTACTTGGCCGGCTTGTCGTCCCCCTCGGGGGAGGAGAGGAGGACGCACCGCAGGCTCTCGCCGAGGTCGTAGCCGGCCGGGCAGACGAGGTTGCCGACGTTTTCGAAGAAGAGGAAGTCGATCGCCGCCGGGACCCCGGGAAGGACTTTGCCGACCATCTTCGCCTCGAGGTGGCAGGCCCCGCCGGTCGTGATCTGCCAGGCCGGCACGCCGCGGGCGCGGATGCGCTCGGCGTCGCGCTCGGTCTCGATGTCGCCCTCGATGACGGCCATCCGGAAGCGGCCTTTCAAGCGATCGGCCAGACCTTCGAGGAGGGCGGTCTTGCCGGAACCGGGCGAGCTGAGAAGATTGACGCAGAGGATGCCGCGGCCCCGGAGTTCCTTCCGGATCTCCGCGGCGACCTCCTTGTTCGTGCCGAGGAGGTCCTTCTGGACGAGGACGTCTTTCCGGGTCATGATCGCGACTCCTTTCCCGCCGCCCTTTTCAGGAACGATTCCAAGAAGCGGACGGCCCGGCCGAGATTCGCCGCGGCCCGCGGCGAGAGCCCCTCGCCGACGCCCCAGCGGTGGCCCCGGATGGCCAGGACGCGGGCTTCCGGCGTCCGGCCGTAAAGGGCCGCGCAGAGGCCGACCACGGCCCCCGGCCCCAGGGTGTGGGTGAGGGCGGGCCCCGCGGCCTCCGGCCGGACCTCGTTCCAGAGGAACGGGACGCGCAGCCCCCGGGCGGCGTCGACGAAGACGACGAGGTCGTGGCGCGAACAGGCCAGGGCGTCCTCGATGTTGAGCTGGTAGTTCGCGTCGCACGTCACTCCCGGGAGACGGCGGGACTCCAAACGTTCCACGGCCGCCGCCCCCAGGCCGTCGTCGCCGCGGCCGGGGTTGCCGATGCCGAGGACGAGGACCCGGCGCGGCTTCGTCTCCCGGCCGGCTACCGGATCTTCTTTTCGAGGACCCTGCCGTTTGGATCGCAAAGCGTGACCTCGAGGGGCATGCGGCCGAGGGCGTGGGTGGCGCAGCTCAGGCACGGGTCGTAGGCCCGGATGGCCACCTCGACCCGGTTGAGCATGCCCTCGGTGATCTCGGGCTTCTCGGAGAGGGCGTGCTCGGCGACCCAGTGGACGGCCCGGTTCATGGGCTCGTTGTTGTTCGTCGTCGAGACGATGAGGTTGGCCATGGTGATCTGGTCGTCGGCGCTGACCCGGTAGTGGTGGAAGAGCGTGCCGCGCGGCGCCTCGATGAGGCCGACGCCCTCGGCCGTGCGCTTGCCCGTCTTGACGAGCTTCGTCCCCTGGAGGTCCTTGTCGCCGAGGAGCTCCTTGATGACCTCGGCGGCGTGGAGGAGCTCGATGAGCCGGGCCCAGTGGCTGTGGAGGGACATGTTGTTGGGCTTGCCGTCCGTGTAGGCCTTGTAGGCCTCGAACTCCTTCTGAGCCAGGGTCGAGGGGATGTAGTCGCAGGTGTTGAGCCGGGCCAGGGGGCCGACCCGGTACCAGCCGGCGGCCTTGCCGAGCGACCGGAGGTAGGGGAACTTCATGTAGCTCCAGGGCCGGATCTCCTCGCCGACGTACTCGAGGTAATCCCGGTAATCGACGTCGTCGAGGACCTTGTGGCCGTCGGCGTCGACGGCCCGCAGGACGCCGTGGTAGAAATCCAGGGCGCCGTCCTTGCGGACGAGGCTGAGGTGGTTCGAGGGGAACGGGGCGAAGCCGTCGACGGTCTCCCTGTTCCTCCGGTGGTAGTCCTTGAAGACGCCGATGGCGGCCTGCGCCCACTCGATCATCCGGCCGGCGTTGAGGGGGTCCGGCCCCTTGAGGAAGCGGTCGCGCTCCTCGGGGGTGAGGTTCTTGTTGACCCCGCCGGGCACGGCGCCCGTGCCGTGGATCTTCTTGCCGGCCGTGGCCTTGATGACCTCCTGGCCGAACTTGCGCATCAGGACGCCCTGGACGGCCAGGTCCTTGTGCTGGAGGGCGACTCCGATGACGTTCCGGATCGCGGGATCGGCGTCCGCGCCGAAGAGGAGGTCGGGCGAGACGAGGTGGAAGAAATGCAGGGCGTGCGACTGGAACATCTGCCCGTAGTGCATCAGTCGCCGCATCTTCTCGGCCGTGGGCGGCAGTTTCTCACCGCCGACGATGCAATCCATGGCCTTCGCGGCGGCCAAGTGGTGACTGACCGGACAAATCCCGCACAACCGCTGCACCAGGACCGGCACCTCCCAAAACGGCCGACCCTGGATGAAACGCTCGAAGCCGCGGAACTCGACGATGT
>DATKJS010000123.1:0-16102 GCA_035543515.1 Terriglobales bacterium
GCACTGGCGCGAGCGCCACTGGGCCGGCGGCTACGACATCCTCTTCACCCCGCACATCGGGCGGGCCCACCTGTGGCAGACTTCGGGCCACCTCGGCTTCTACAAGGACAGCATGTACTCGCCGATGGAGATCGACGAGCAGAACTACTACATCAAGCCGATGAACTGCCCGTTCCACATCCTGATTTACAAGTCGCGGGGCCGGTCCTACCGGGACCTGCCGCTGCGCTGGGCCGAGCTCGGCACGGTCTACCGCTACGAGCGGAGCGGCGTCCTGCACGGCCTGCTCCGCGTCCGCGGCTTCACCCAGGACGACGCCCACATCATCTGCACCCCGGAGCAGATCGACGACGAGATCCTGCGGGTCCTGGACTTCTCCATGAGCATCCTGGCCGACTTCGGCTTCCGGGACTACAAGATCGATCTCTCGGTCCGCGACCCCCGGAACCCCGGCAAGTACGCCGGCAGCGAGGCCATGTGGCAGCAGGCCGAGGCCTCCCTGGTCAAGGCCCTCGAGGCCAGGCGCCTTCCCTACGAGCGGATGGAGGGCGAAGCCGTCTTTTACGGCCCCAAGATCGACATCAAGATCAAGGACGCCATCGGCCGCTTCTGGCAGTGCACGACCATCCAGTTCGACTTCAACATGTCCGAACGGTTCGACATGACCTACACCGGCGAGGACGGCCAGCCGCACCGCCCCTACATGGTCCACCGGGCCTTGCTCGGCTCGCTCGAGCGCTTCTTCGGCGTCCTCGTCGAGCACTACAACGGGAGCTTCCCCCTGTGGCTGGCTCCCGTCCAGGTCATCGTCCTGCCGATCGCCGAGCGCCACGAGGCGTATGCCAAATCGCTCGAGGAGAAGCTCCAGGCCGCCGGCCTACGCGCGGCCGTCGACCTCAGCCGCGAGAAGGTGGGCAAGAAGATCCGCCAGGCGGAGGTCGAGAAGATCCCCCTCATCCTGGTCGTCGGCGACAAGGAGGTCGAGCGCGGCTCGGCGTCCTTGCGCGTCCACGGCCAGGGGGACAAGGGCGAGGTCGACTTCGCCCGCTTCCTCGAGCAGGCCGTGGCCTTCAACACGCAAAAAAGTCTCATCGTGAATTTCTAGAGGAGGACCCAACATTTTCAAGAGACACGGCTACTATCCTGCGGTCGCCAAAGCCAAGCCCCACCGCACGAACGAGATGATCTCGGCCCGCGAGGTCCGGGTCATCGACGAGAACCGGCAGGCCCTCGGCGTCATGCCGACGAGCCAGGCCATTCAGCTGGCGCGGGAGCGCGGCCTCGATCTCGTCGAGATCGCGCCATCGGCCGAGCCGCCGGTGGCCAAGATCACTGACTACGGGAAGTTCTTGTACGAGCAGCACAAAAAGGACCATGAGGCCAAGAAGCACCAGAAGCAGATCCAGATCAAAGAGATCAAGTTCCGGCCCAAGATCAGCATCCACGACTACGACTTCAAGATGAAGCACGTCAAGCGGTTCCTCGAGGAAGGCAACAAGGTCAAGATCACGGTCATGCTCCGCGGCCGCGAGAAGCAGAAACCCGAGCTCGGCCAGCAGGTCCTCGACCGTGTCATGCTCGACGTCAAGGACATGGCGACGCAGGACGGCTCGCCGCGAAGGCAGGATTGGGCCGTCTCCGCACTGTTGGTCCCCACAAAAACCGGAGGAAAAGATGCCAAAGCTAAAAACCCACAAGGGAGCCCAAAAGAGGTTCAAGGTCACGGCGAAGAAAAAGTTCCTGCACGCCCAGGCGAATAAGAGCCACATCCTGACCAAGAAGGCCTCCAAGAGGAAGCGCCACCTGGCCAAGAGCGTTGAGGCCTCGGCGGCCGACCGCAGGATCCTCAAGACCATGCTCCCTTACGACATCTAGGAGATCACCATGCCACGCGTGAAACGCAGCTCCAAGCGGCGGGACCGCCGGAGGAAGGTCCTTGGCCTGGCCAAGGGCTACTTCGGCGCCAAGAGCCGCAATTACCGGACGGCCAAGGAAGCCGTCGAGAAGTCGCTCCTCTATGCCTACCGCGACCGGCGGGCCAAGAAGCGCGACTTCCGCAGCCTCTGGATCGTCCGCATCAAGGCCGGGGCCCTGGCCAACGGAACGACCTACAGCCGCTTCGTGAGCGGCCTGAAGAAGCTCAACGTCGGGCTCGACCGGAAGGTCCTGGCCGACCTGGCCGTCAACGCCCCGGAGACCTTCGCCCACCTCGTCCGAATGACGCAGACCCCGGCCGCGTAGGTTCCGCCCATGGCGAACCTCAAGGACCGGGTCGACGGCCTCCGGAAGGAGTTCGACGCCGCCGCCCTCAAGGCGGTGGATGCCAAGTCCCTCGAGGACCTGCGGACGGCCTTCCTGGGCCGCAAGCGGGGGCACATCACGCTCCTGTTCGAGGACTTGAAGTCTGTCCCGCCGGACGCCAAGCGGGAGGCCGGGCGGCTCGTCAACGAGCTCAAGACCGCCGTCGCCGAGCGGCTGCAGGCCCTCGAGGCCGGGATCCGGACGGCCCCCCGTCCGGCCCGGGCCATCGACCTGACGCTGCCCGGCCGCAAGCGCTACGCCGGCTCGCCGCACCCGCTGACGATCTTCGAAGAGGAGATCGAACGGATCTTCCTGGCCATGGGCTTCTCCATCGAGGAAGGCCCGGAGATCGAGACCGACTACTACAATTTCGAGGCCCTGAACTTCCCCCCGCACCACCCGGCCCGCGACAAGTGGGACACCCTCTTCATCAAAGGCGACCTGCTCCTGCGGACCCACACCTCGCCGGTCCAGATCCGGGTCATGGAGCGGACGAAGCCGCCCATCCGCATCATCTGCCCCGGCCGGGTCTTCCGCCGCGAGACGCCCGACCCGACCCACCTGCCGATGTTCCTGCAGGTCGAGGGCCTCGTCGTCGACGAGGGCGTCACCTTCGCCAACCTCAAGGGCACGCTCGAGTTCTTCCTGCGCTCCCTCTTCGGCGAGAAGGTCAAGGTCCGCTTCCGGCCGAGCTTCTTCCCCTTCACCGAGCCCTCGGCCGAGGTCGACATCGGCTGCCCCGTTTGCGAGGGGCAGGACAAGTCCTGCCGGGTTTGCGGCGGGACCGGCTGGAAGGAGATCCTGGGGTCCGGCATGGTCGACCCGCAGGTCTTCAAGAACGTCAACATCGACCCGGAGCGGTACTCCGGCTGGGCCTTCGGCCTGGGCGTCGACCGGACGGCCATGCTCGCCCTCGGCATCCCCGAGATGCGGTATTTTTACGAGAACGACCTGAGGTTCCTCAGGCAATTCGAGCTCCGATGAAGATCAGCCTCGATTGGCTCCGGGAGTATGTGGCGGCGGACCTCCCCGTGCCGGAGCTCCTCGACCGGCTGACGATGATCGGACTCGTCGCCGAGTCCGTCGAGGAGCGCGACGGGGACACCGTCCTCGAGCTCGAAACCTACGCCAACCGTCCCGACACGCTCGGCCACCTTGGCGTCGCCCGCGAGGTCGCGGCCATGCTCGGCCTGCCTCTCATGGAGCCGTCCTGGCCGCTGGCCGAGAGCGGCCCGGCCGTGACCGAGCTGGCCTCGGTCCAGGTCCCCGACGAGGGGCTTTGCCCCCGCTATTGCGCCCGGATCGTCCGCGGCGTCAGCGTCGGGCCGTCGCCCGACTGGCTGCGGAAGCGGGTCGAGGCCATGGGCCTGCACCCGATCAACAACGTCGTCGACGCCTCGAACTATGTCCTCTTCGCCACGGGCCAGCCCATCCACGCCTTCGACTTCGGCCGGCTCACCGGGGCCAAGGTCGTCGTGAGGCGGGCGGCGCGCGGCGAGCGGCTGCGGGACCTCGAGGGCCGGGTGCTCGAGCTTTCGCCGGACATGCTCGTCATCGCCGACGAGAGCCGTCCCGTGGCCCTGGCCGGGGTCATCGGCGGCGCGGAGACGGGCATCACGGACGCGACGCGCGACGTCTTCATCGAGAGCGCGACCTTCGACCCGGTCTCGATCCGGCTGACGGCGAAGAAGCTCGGCCTGGCCACAGACGCCTCGTACCGCTTCGAGCGGGGGGCGGACATCGGCTTCGCCCCGCGGGGGGCGCTGATGATGGCCGGGCTGCTCGCCCGGATGGGCGGGCAGCCGGCCCCCGGCGGGATCGACGCCTACCCCAAGCCCCGAAGGCCGAAGTCCGTCGTGCTGCGGGCCGCCCGCGTCTCGAGCCTGCTGGGTGCGGACGTGCCCGAGCCCTTCATCGAGGACATCCTCAACCGCCTCGGCTTCAGGCCCGAGGCCTCCCAGCCAGGCGTGTGGCTGGTCGAGGTCCCCTCCTTCCGCGTCGACGTTGACCGGGAGGCGGACCTCGTCGAGGAGGTCGCCCGCTTCTACGGCTACGACCGCATCCCGGCTGAGATCACCCCGGCCAAGTCCTTTGAGTTCACGGTCAACCGCAAGCGCGAGCGGACGGCGAAGCTCCGCCGGGCCCTGCTCGGCTACGGCTTCGACGAGGCCATCAACTTCAGCTTCGCCGACCCCGAGAAGGAGGCCCTCCTCGCAAGCGGCCGCGAGCCGGTGCCCATCCAGAACCCGGTCTCCGGCCGCGCCTCCGTCCTCCGCACGAACCTCCTCATGGGCCTGCTCGAGAACGCGTCCTGGAACAGGCACCGCGGCCTGGACGGCGTCCACGTCTTCGAAGTCGGGAACGTCTATTTCTGCCAGGGCGAGCGGCCCGAGGAGCGACTGGCCCTCGGCCTTCTCTCGACGGGCTTCCTGCCGGACCGCGGCTGGCAGGAGAAGCCGGCCCCGGCCGACCTCTTCCATCTCAAGGGCGCGGTCGAGGCCGCCGCCGCCGCCCTCCGCTACGAGCCCTGCTCGTTCGAGCCCTCGGCGGCGCCATTTTTCGTCAAGGGCCAGGGACTGAAGCTCGTCTACAAGGGGGAGGCCGTGGGCCGGCTTGGCCTCATCGCGCCCTCCGTCGCCGCCGCGTACGCCCTCGACGGGCCCGTCTTCGCCGCCGAGATCGACCTCGCCGCGCTGTTTGAGAAGCAGCCGCGGCCGTTCGCCTACGTCCCGGCGCCGAAGTTCCCCGGTGTCGTCCGCGACCTCTCGTTCCTGGTCGACGCGGGCGTGTCCTACAGGGAGGTCGAGAAAACGCTTGAGAAGCTGGACCTGCCGCTCCTCGAGGGCTTCGAGCTCCGCGACCGCTTCGCCGGGAAGCCTGTCCCGGACGGCCAGGTCAGCCTGACCATCCGCTTCCGCTACCGCCACCCCCAGAGAACTCTGCTGGCCGGGGAGGTGGACAAGGTCGAGCAGGAGATCGTCGGCCAGCTCAAGTCCGCCTGCAAAGTCCGATTCAGGGAGGGTTGAATTGACAACGGAACTCGAGCGAATTAAAATACTTGAAGGAAAGATCGGCCAGGTTGTCGATTACGTTCACAAGCTGTCGGCCGAGAACGACAAGCTCAAGCAACAGCTCAAGGAGCTCCGGACCGAGAAGAAGGAGTTCGACGAGCAGAGCCGCCGGATCGCCAAGCTCGACGAGGACGTCAAGAAGCTCGAAGGCGAGCGGGAGCTCGTCAAAGGCAAGATCGAGGCCATCATCAATCAGATCGACCAGCTGGGGATATGACCGAGAAAGTCCTAGAGATCGAGATCTTCGGACAACGCTACAAGATCCGAGTCAAAGGAGAGGAGGATGAAAAATACATTGGCCATTTGACCTCATTCGTTGATCAGAAGATGCACGAAGTCGCCGTGAAATCGAAGTCCGCTGACCAGGGCAAGATCGCCGTGCTGGCGGCCCTGAACATCGCGGATGAACTGTTCCTGAGCCAGAAGAAGCTGGATCAGCTCAACGAGGCCATTGGCCACATGGAGACGGAGATCGAACGCCTGGAGGCTCATCTTTTCGAAGATGAAAATACATACAAGGGCCTGGACAAAGTTCCCTCATGACCCGGCCGGCGGGCCCGGGGGACCGGCCTTCCGGCCGGCCCGTCGCGGCGCCGCGGCCCGGGTCGCGGGCCGGACTCTGTGCCTGAGGGGCCATCCCTCCCCGCGGGACCCCTGACGACCTCCTCGGTTCCTGAAGCCGTCTCCTTCGCTCATCTCAGAAGGAGGTGGTCCACGTGACCCTGAACGGATTCGACATCGTTTTGATAATCGTCGCCGTCGCCCTCGCGGCGGTCTCGATCGCCCTCCTCGGGCGCCGCCGCAAGGGCGCCCAGGAGCTCCAGAAGGCCCAGGAGGAGGCGCAGGCCGTCCTGGCCCGGGCCCAGGAGGAGGCGGAGAAGATCAAACGCGAGGCGGCCATCGAGGCCCGCGAGAAGGACCTCAGCCGCCAGGCGGAGTTCGAGGCCAGCAACCGGGAGCGGCAGCGGAAGATCAGCGAGACCGAGCGCCGGCTCGTCAACAAGGAGGAGAACCTCGAGCGGCGCTTCCAGGCCATCGAACGCAAGGAGCGGGACTTCTCACAGAAGGAGGAGCGGCTCTTCCAGAAGGAGAAGGACATCGAGGCCATCGAACAGAAGACCCAGGAGATCCAGAAGCAGGCCCTCCAGGAGCTCGAGCGCATCTCCGGCCTGACCCTCGAGGACGCCAAGGCCATGCTCATCAAGAAGATCGAGGACGAGGCCAAGCTCGAGGCCATCGCCACCGTCCGCAAGGTCGAGGAGGAGACGCGGGAGAAGGCCGCTTCGCTGGCCCGCGAGATCATCACCAACGCCATCCAGCGGTCGGCCGCCGAGCACGTCGTCGAGACGACGGTCTCGGTCGTCGACCTCCCCTCCGACGACATGAAGGGCCGGATCATCGGCCGCGAGGGCCGCAACATCCGGGCTCTGGAGATGGCCACGGGCGTCGACATCATCGTCGACGACACGCCCGAGGCCGTCATCCTGTCGAGCTTCGACCCCATCCGCCGCGAGCTGGCCCGGCTGTCCATCCAGAAGCTCGTCACGGACGGCCGCATCCACCCGGCCCGGATCGAGGACATCGTCGAGTCCGTCAAGAACGACCTTGAACAGAGGATCAAGCAGGAGGGCGAGTCGGCCGTCCTCGAGCTCAAGGTCCGGGACATTCACCCCGAGCTGATCAAGCTCCTGGGCAAGCTCAAGTACCGGACGAGCTACGGCCAGAACGTCCTCCAGCACTCCAAGGAGGTCGCCATGCTGGCGGCCATGATGGCCCGCGAGATCGGGGCCGACGTCAACGTCGCCCTGCGGGCCGGCCTCCTCCACGACATCGGCAAGGCCGTGGACAAGGACGTCGAGGGGACCCATACGGAGCTCTCCGTCGAGCTGACGAAGAAGTACGGCGAGAACGACAAGGTCGTCCAGGCCATCGCCTCCCACCACCGCGACGTCGACTTCCCTTCGATCGAGGCCGTCCTCGTCCAGGCCGCCGACACCCTCTCCGCGGCCCGGCCGGGCGCCCGGCGGGAGCTCCTCGAGACCTACATCCAGCGGCTGGAGAAGCTCGAAGAGCTGGCCGCGTCGTTCGAGGGCGTCTCCAAAGCCTTCGCCCTCCAGGCCGGCCGGGAGATCCGCATCATCGTCGAGAGCCAGAAGGTCTCCGACGACCGGGCCGCGCTCATCGCCAAGGAGATCGCGACGCGGATCAAGAACGAGCTCGACTACCCCGGCCAAATCAAGGTCACGGTCATCCGGGAGATGCGGGCGGTCGAATATGCGCGATAGGTTCGGCGTCCTCTTCCTCGGCGACGTCGTCGGCCGGACGGGCCGCCGCGCCATGGACGAGTTCCTGCCCGGCCTGGTCAAGAAGTACGCGCCGTCCATGGTCATCGCCAACGGCGAGAACGCCGCCGGAGGCAGCGGCATCACCGAGGACATCGGCAAGGAGCTCTTCCTCCACGTCGACGTCCTGACCTCCGGCAACCACATCTGGGACAAGAAGGAGGCCCTGCCCTACCTCGGCCGCGAGCCCCGGCTGCTGCGGCCGGCGAACTATCCAGCCGTCAATCCCGGCCGCTCCTCCTACGTCTTCCAGGGGGCCGACGGGGTCAAGGCCGCGGTCCTCAACCTCCAGGGCCGGGTCTTCATGGAGCCGCTCGACTGCCCGTTCCGCCGGGCCGACGAGGAGGTTGCGGCCCTGGCCGCCGTGACGCCCATCATCATCGTCGATTTCCACGCTGAGGCGACCTCGGAAAAGCAGGCCCTCGGCTGGTACCTCGACGGCCGGGTCTCGGCCGTCGTCGGCACCCATACGCACGTGCCGACCGCCGACGAGCGCATCCTCCCTAAAGGGACGGCGTACATCACCGACCTCGGCATGGTCGGCGGCCGGAACGCCGTCATCGGCATCGCCCGGGAGCAGGCCCTGCAGCGGTTCCTGACCTCAAGGCCGCAGCGCTTCGAGCCGTCCCGCGACGGCCTCTTCCTGTCCTGCGTCTTCATCGACATCGACCCGGCCACCGGCCGGGCCCTGTCCATCACGAGAGAGGTCCTGGCGGAGGACGGCGGCGATGATTGACGGCTTGGTCGAGCGCGACCTCGTCTACACGGTCTCCCAGGTCACCGAGCTCGTCAAGGCCGCCCTCGAGACGGCCTTCCCCAAGCTCTGGGTCGAGGGCGAGATCTCGGGCTACACGAAGGCCGCTTCGGGCCATGTCTACTTCTCCCTCAAGGACGAGAAGAGCATCCTCAAGGCCGTCCTCTGGAAGAGTGACGCCCAGCGGATCCCCTTCGAGATGAAGACGGGGCTGAAAGTCGTCTGCCGGGGACGGGTCACCGTTTACGCGGCGCGCGGGGACTACCAGCTCTCGGTCGACCTCGTCGAACCCAAGGGCAAGGGCGCCCTCCAGCTCGCCTTCGAGCAGCTCAAGGAGAAGCTCAAGGCGGAAGGCCTGTTCGAGCCCGGGCGCAAGAGAGAGCTTCCCCTGCGGCCGAAGACGATCGGCATCGTCACCTCGCCGACAGGCGCGGCTATCCGCGACATCCTCCGCATCCTCGAGCGCCGCTACGCGAAGCTCCACATCCTCATCTACCCGGTCAAGGTCCAGGGCGAGGGAGCGGCGGCCGAGATCGCGGCCGGCCTGGACTTTCTGGGCGGGCTCCCGGAGGTCGACGTCATCATCGTCGGCCGGGGCGGCGGCTCGATCGAGGACTTGTGGGCCTTTAACGAGGAGGCCGTGGCCCGGGCCATCTTCCGCTCGCCGAAGCCGGTCATCTCCGCCGTCGGCCACGAGGTCGATTTCACCATCGCCGATTTCGTCGCGGACGTCCGGGCGCCGACGCCTTCGGCCGCCGCGGAGATCGTCATTGCGAAAGAGGAGGAGTTCGAGGAGCGGATCCGGACCATGACCCAGCGGCTGGGCGAGCTCGTCCGGGCCGGGCTCCGAGAGCGGCGGCTCGACGTCGCGGACCTCGCCCAGAACCGCATCTTCGAGAACTTCCGGCTCGGGCTCAAGGAGCTCGCCCAGCGTGTCGACGAACTCGACACGCGGTCCCGGGACGTCCTCCGCGGCCGCCACAAGGAGCTGGCCGTGGCGCGGGGCGCGGCGGGGCTCCTGGCCGAGCGGGCCGGCCACCTCGTCCTGCGCAAGCTCCGGGACCGGAAGGCCGCCTGGGAGCGGCTCTCGGCCGGCCTGAACAGCCTGAGCCCCCTGGCCGTCCTCCGGAAGGGCTACACCCTCTGCTGGACCGGGGGCGGCCTGCGCCTGGCCCGGAGGATCGAGGACATCGCCGCCGACGATACCGTCGTCGTTTCGTTCCACAAGGGGGAGTTCGAGGCCCGGGTTCGGAGCGTCGACCGGACGAAGCCCCTGGCCTCGCGTTTCCTGAAGGAGGGCTCATGACGACCGCCATGACCTTTGAAAAAGCGCTGGCGGAGCTCGAGGAGATCGTGGCCAAGCTCGAGAAGGAGGGGACCTCGCTCGCCGAGTCCCTGGCCCTCTTCGAGAAGGGCGTCAAGCTGGCCCGGTTCCTCCGGACCGAGCTCGACAAGGCCGAGCGCAAGGTCGAGATTCTGCTCAAGGATGAGAAGGGCGGGATCCGGACCGAGGATTTCGAGGCCGAGGAGGCCGAAGAGGGCGAGGCGGAGCGCAAAACGGAGCCGCCCGCCGGCCGCAAGAAGGGCGGCGACGACGCCCCGTTCTGAGCGGCGCCAAACCCCAGGGGACGGGACGGGGACGAGCGAGGGATAGAGGACGGCCGATGGACGCGCGGGAGAGGCTCGACGGGATGCGGCGCGAGGTCGACGCGGAGCTCGGCCGGCGCCTTTCGGGCGACGGCTCACGCCTCTTCGAGGCCCTGCGCTACGCCGTGCTCGGCGGCGGCAAGCGCTTCCGGCCGCTTCTCCTCCTCTCGGCCGGCGAGGGCTTCGGCTCCGGCCGCGCCCCCCTCCTTCCCTACGCCTGCGCCGTCGAGCTCATCCACGCCTTTTCGCTCGTTCACGACGACCTCCCCGCCCTCGACAACGACGACACGAGGCGCGGCCGGCCCGCCTGCCACAAGGCCTTCGGCGAAGGCCAGGCCCTGCTCGCCGGCGACGGCCTGCTGGCCCTGGCCTTCGAAACGATCGCCGAGGCGCCGTCCGGCGCCGGCGGGGCCGGAAGAAAGGAGGCGGCGCTGCGGGAGATCGCGGCCGCCGCGGGCGTCGGCGGCATGATCCGGGGCCAGTGGCTGGACATTACCCTCCGGCCGGGGGAAGCGGACGAAGCTGCCTTCCTCGAGCTCGTCCGGCTGAAGACGGGCGCGCTCATCCGGGCCTCGGTCACGGCCGGGGCGCTCCTGGCCGGGGCGTCCGCGTCCGGCCTGGCGGCCGCCTCGGAATACGGCGACGCCATCGGCCTGGCCTTCCAGCTCCGGGACGATCTGGCCGACGCCGGGCGGAGCGGCTCGCCGTCGGGCCTCGACGCCCTGGCCTTCTTCGGTCCGGACGGGACGCGGGCCCGCCTCGAGGCCGAAGTCCGGCGGGCCCTCTCGGCCCTTGACAGGGAGAGGGTCGCCTCGGCGGAGCTCCGTTTCCTCGCCGAAAGCCTCGTTCGGGAGGCGGCATGACCCCCCGGACACCCCGGCTCGACGCCATCCGCGGCCCGGCCGACGTCAAGAAGCTGACCGTCGAGGAGATGTCCAAGGTCGCCGAGGAGATCCGGAGCCTGATCATCCACACCGTCTCCAAGAACGGCGGCCACCTCGGCTCGAACCTGGGCGTCGTCGAGCTGACGCTGGCCCTCCACTACGTCTTCGACTCCCCCCGCGACAAGATCGTCTGGGATGTCGGCCACCAGTGCTACACGCACAAGCTCCTGACGGGGCGGCGCGAGCGCTTCTCCGACCTCCGCCGGAGAGGCGGCATCCTCGGCTTCCCCTGCCGCGAGGAGAGCGAGCACGACGCCTACAACACCGGCCACGCCTCGACCGCCCTGTCGGCGGCTCTCGGCCTGGCCGTCGCCCGGGACAAGAAGAAAGGAGACTACAACGTCGTCGCCGTCATCGGCGACGGCAGCCTGACGGGCGGCGTCGCCCTCGAGGCCATCAACCAGATCGGCCACCTTCGTGAGCGGCTGATCATCGTCCTCAACTACAACGAGATGTCGATCTCGCCGAGCGTCGGAGCCTGGTCGAAGTACCTTTCGTACCTCGTCTCCGGGCAGCCCTTCGTCCGCATGAAGGACCAGGCGAAGTCCCTCCTCAGGACCATCCCCGCCATCGGCTGGCCCCTGATCAAGGCGGCCCGCGTCCTCGAGGAGTTCATCAAGAAGGCCATCTTCCCCGGCCTCGTCTTCGGCGAGCTCGGCATCCGCTACGTGGGGCCCGTCGAAGGCCACAGCCTGAGGTCCCTCATCGAAGCCTTCGAGCAGGCCAAGGAGTACGACGGCCCCATCCTCATCCACTGCGTGACCCAGAAGGGCCGGGGCTACCCGCCGGCGCGGCGTGACCCTGAGAAGTTCCACGGCGCCGGGCCGTTCGAGGTCGCCACGGGCGAGCCGCTCAGCAACGGGCCGACGGGCCCTCCCTCCTATTCCACGGTCTTCGGCGAGACCATGCTCAAGATCGCCCGCAAGGACGAAAAGGTCTTATCGATCACCGCGGCCATGGGCGAGGGCACGGGCCTCACCAAGTTCGCGGAGAAATTTCCCGACCGCTTCTTCGACGTCGGCATCGCCGAGCAGCACGCCGTGAACTTCGCCGCCGGCCTGGCCGTAGCCGGCCTCAAGCCGGTCGTGGCCATCTACTCGACCTTCCTCCAGCGGGCCTACGACCAGGTCTACCACGACGTCTGCCTGATGGACCTGCCCGTCGTCTTCGCCCTCGACCGGGCGGGCATCGTGCCGGACGACGGCCCGACGCACCAAGGCGTCAATGACATCGTCTACCTCCGTCACCTGCCGCACATGATCGTCATGGCCCCCAAGGATGAGAACGAGCTTCAGCACATGCTCTGGTCCGCCCTGGCCTACGGACATCCCGCCGCCGTCCGCTTTCCCAAGGGGGCCGGCCCCGGCGCGGCGCTCGAGGGCAGCTTCAAAACCCTGCCGCTCGCCCGGGCCGAGGTCCTCAAGGAAGGGCAGGACCTCCTGTTCGCCTTCGGCAGCATGGTCCCGGCGGCCCTGGAGGCCGCGGCGGAGCTCGAGCGGTCGGGGATCTCCCTCGCCGTCGTCAACGCCCGTTTCGCCAAGCCCCTCGACGAAGAGCTCATCCTCCGCTACGCCGGGCCTGGCCGAACGGTGATCACGGTCGAGGAAGGGGTCCTCGCCGGCGGCCTGGGGAGCGCCGTGCGCGAGCTCCTCGACCGGGAGGGACGCTTCGATATCCGGTTCAAGCCGATCGGCATCCCGCTCGAGGTCTACCCCTTGGGCAAGGCCGAGGAGATCCGCCGGGCTCTCGGCCTCGACGCGGCCGGGCTGGCCGGCCAGGTCCGGACCTTCTACGCCTCACGGACATGAAAGAGCGCGCCGACAAGCTCGTCGCGGCCCGCGGCCTCGCTCCGAGCCGGGAGAAGGCCCAGGCCCTGATCATGGCCGGGCTCGTCCTGGCCGGGGGCCGGACGATCGAGAAGCCCGGCGCCCTCATCGACGCGGACGCCGGGCTCGCCCTCAAGGAGACGCTGCCGTTCGTCGGGCGCGGCGGCCTCAAGCTGGCCGAGGCCCTCGACCGCTTCGCCGTTGACGTCCGCGGCAGGACGGCCGTCGACATCGGCGCCTCGACCGGCGGTTTCACGGACTGCCTCCTCCAGCGCGGGGCGCGCAAGGTCTACTCCGTGGACGTCGACGTCTCCCAGCTCGACTGGAAGCTCCGGGGCGACCCGCGGGTCGTCACGGTCGAGAGGAACGCCCGCTATCTCGCCGCCGGCGACATCGGCGAGCCGGCTGACGTCATCACCGTCGACGTCTCGTTCATTTCTCTCCTCAAGGTCCTGCCCGCCCTGGACGCGGTTCCGGGCGAATGGCTCCTCCTGGCCCTGGTCAAGCCGCAGTTCGAGGCCGGCCGGCGCGAGGTCGGAAAGAAGGGCGTCGTCCGCGACCCGGCTGTCCACGAGTCCGTCCTCCGGCGCGTCGCGGCCGGCGCCGGCGAGGCCGGCCTCGCCCTCCGGGGCCTCATCGCGTGCTCGACCCGCGGGCAGAAGGGCAACGTCGAGTTCTTCGCCCGCTTCGAGAGGTCCGGCCCGCAAGCCGCGAGCGCCGCCGAGCGTCTGATCAAGGAGGCCGTCAACCATGAGAAGGATCGGTAAGGTCGGCATCGTCATCAAGCCGCACGCGCCCCAGGTCGAGGAGTTCCTGAGGAGCCTCATCGGCTATTTCCGCGAGCGGCGGATCGAGTGCGTCCTCGAGGAGGGGGCGGCCCGCAAGCTCGGCCGGGCCGACGGCCTGGCCCGGCCGGACGTCCCCGGCGCCTCGGACCTCGTCATCGTCCTGGGCGGGGACGGGACCCTGCTCAGCGTCGCCTACTGCGCCGCCCAGGCGGGTGTCCCGGTCATGGGCATCAACCTCGGCCGCCTCGGTTTCCTGACGGAGATCCCAGTGGCCGAGGCCTTCCCGGCGCTTGACGCCTTCCTGGCCGGGTCGCCGGACATCGTCAGCCGGCGCTCTCTGCTCGAGGTGGCGACCGAGAGCGGCCCCGCCTACTGCCTCAACGACGTCGTCGTGACCAAGGGGGCGGCGGCCCGGATGATCGAGTTCTCGATCCTCATCGACGGCGAGGAGGTGGCCACGGTCAAGGCCGACGGGCTCATCGTCTCGACCCCGACGGGCTCGACGGCCTACTCCCTCTCGGCCGGCGGGCCGATCATCCACCCCCTGGTCCCGGCGGTCGTCCTGACGCCCATCTGCCCGCACAGCCTGACCTATCGGCCCCTCATCGTGCCGGCGGGCTCTGAGGTCGCGGTCAGGCTCCTGACCGGCGGCGAGGAGGTCCACCTGACCCTCGACGGCCAGCGCGATGCGAGCCTCGTGCGTAGCGACACCGTGCGCATCCGCCGGGCGCCGGTCGAGCTCCAGCTCGTGACGTCGCCACGCCGGAGCTATTACGACCTGGTCAAGGAAAAGCTGCGCTGGGCCGAATAGGGACTCTCCCCGCCGGGCCTCCGGGGCCTCGCGGTTGGCCTCCACTCCAGAGTGCGGCTTGCGCTAAGCCGCACATGACGGTCCAGCAATCCCCGAGGTCCCTCAGGCAATCGGGCGGGGACCAACGCAGGTGGCGCCGAGGCCGCCCGAAAGCCCCCGTTTGGAGGGGGGCCCGTCGGCCTTGCGACGGGGGAACCGGGACAGGTTCCCGGGGCCGGGGGATAAGGACGGCCTTGGCGCCGCCTAAACCCGGGAAGCAGACTGACAGGACCCGTCCGGTGATGTTTGACAATTCGCTGGCCGGCCGCTATCATGGACCGCGCCGGGGCCGCGGGCCGGACCCGGACCACGTCGATCATCGAGCAATCAAGGAGCGCAGCATGTCCGAAGATATCATCGTCCACGGGACGGATGACGTTTTCGATAAAGAGGTCCTCAAGTCCGACCTGCCGGTGCTGGTCGATTTCTGGGCGCCCTGGTGCGGGCCCTGCCTGATGATCGCCCCGGTCCTCGAGGAGATCGCGGCGGCCAACCAGGGCAAGCTCAAGGTCGTCAAGGTCAATGTCGACGAGAACGGCAAGACGGCCATGACCTACGGCGTCATGGCCATCCCCACGCTCATCCTGTTCAAGGGCGGCGAGCTCAAGGAGAAGTCCGTCGGCGTCCTGCCCAAGTCGAAGCTGGCGGAGCTCGTCGCGAAGTACATCTAGCCGGCCGCCATGGACCGCCCCTGGGACGTCGTCATCGTCGGGGCCGGGCCGGCCGGGCTGTCGGCCGCGATCTATACCGGGCGGGCGCGGCGCTCGACGCTCGTCCTCGAGAAGGGCTTCCCCGGCGGCCAGATCCTGCTCACCGACTGGGTCGAAAACTTCCCCGGCTTCCCGAACGGTGTCGCGCCTCTCGAGCTGATGCAAGACTTCCGGAGGCAGGTCGAGAAGTTCGGGGCGCGCATCGAGACCGATGAGATCGTCGGCCTCCAGGGCGCCGGGGGGAATTTCGCCCTCAAGGGGACGGGTAAAGAGCACGCCGCCCGGGCCGTCATCATCGCCACCGGCTCGAGCTACCGTCAGCTGGGCATCGAGGGGGAGGTGCGGCTGACCGGCCGCGGCGTATCCTATTGCGCGACCTGCGATGGCGCCTTCTTCACGGGCCGCGACGTGGCCATGGTCGGCGGGGGCGACAACGCCCTGAAGGAGGCCCTCTTCCTGACCAGGTACGCCCGCAAGGTGACCATCATCCACCGCCGGGACCGCTTCCGCGGCGAGCGGATCTATCAGGAGCGCGTTTTTGCCCACGACAAGGCCGAGGTCCTCTGGGACACGGTCGTCGAGGCCATCAACGGCGGCGACAGGCTCGACTCCCTGGACGTCCGCAATCTCAAGAAAGGCAGCAAGTTAAGACTCGCCGTGGACGGGCTCTTCATCTCCATCGGCACCGCCCCGCAGACGGACTTCGTCCGCGGCCTCCTCGAGCTCAACGAGTGGGGGCAGGTCAAGGTCAATCTCAACCAGGAAACGTCGGTCCCCGGCGTTTTTGCCGCCGGCGACGTCTCCGACGCCTGCCCCAAGCAGATCGCCACGGCCGTCGGCACGGGGGTCCACGCCGCCCTGTCCGTCGA